>CAMOWH010000005.1:0-45231 GCA_946628315.1 uncultured Prevotella sp. | reverse complement strand
GTCCCTTGGGTGAGTCGCTCATGGCATAGCCCAACGCCTCAGGACAGCAGGTGGTAGCATAGGCCAGGTAATAATGGCCATTACGCTTGTAGAGCCACGGACCTTCCTGGTAGTGGTCCAAGTGGTTCTCTGACCGCTGGTCAGAGTGTGGCGTTGCATTGTCGAGCTTATGGATTTCTCCCTTGACAGATATCATGTCGTCGTTCAGCATCACCCAATAGGTGTTGGGGTTGCCCCAGTACATATAGGCCTGTCCGTCGTCGTCGACATAGACGGTGGGGTCGATGTCCTCCCAGTGTTCCTGCTGCCACACGAGGGGCTTGCCCAAGGGGTCCTTGAAGGGGCCGTAGGGTGAGTCGCTGACCAGCACGCCGATGCCGTGACCATGCAGGGGGGCATAGAGGTAATACTTGCCATGGCGGCGGACGGTCTGGATGGCCCACGCACCGTTGTCACGCGTACGCCATGAGAAGTCCGTCAGGGAAGCAACAGCTCCGTGAGCCGTCCAGTTGGCCATGTCGGTAGTAGACCACAACAGCCAGTCGTACATAAAGAAACCTGCCGACGAGCGCTCGTTGGGGTCTTTAATCTCGTCGGGCGACGAGTCGTGCGAGGTATATAAGAACAGCGTATCGCCAATGACCAATGGTGACGGGTCGGCAGTGTACTTGGTCTGTACGATAGGCATGTTGACCTGTTCCAAGCCACGCATCTCCCACCAGTCGAAGTTGAAGAGCTTGGGACCCTTGCGGCCCTTGAAGGCGAAATAGAGGTCGTGGGTGCCACGGACAATAGCGGTGAGGTCGATGGTCAGCGTCTGCCACTGCTGCCAACCGCCTGTGCCCGGAACATGGACCGTGCCGAGCAGCTGGCCGCCGAGGCTGTCTATGCGTATCTCTATCTGGCCGCCGCGCAGTCCGCTGGCCACACGGGCGCTGAACGTACGGGGCAGCCGGCCGGCAAAGGCGACGTTCTGCAACTTGATGTAGTCGCCGTTGTGGATGTCGCTGACATAGACACCGACGTCGTCGCCCTGCTCGGTCTTCACACCACGCGAGAAGGACATGGTCTCGGCCTCCACCCGACGGAAGGGGCAGAACGTGTCAACAGGCTTCACGCCCTCGGCGGTGGGCAGAATGGTGGGGAACGAGCCGTCGGCATCGTATTGGAACTCTTCGACGGCCACGCTGCGCCCGAAGCCTCCGCCACCAGGCAGCTTGCCCGTGTGGTAGAAGAAATAGGAGTGTCCCTTGTAGTCGGCCACGCCGCAGTGGTTGGTAAACGAGCCTGTGTCGCTCAGAGGCATGATGACGCCTGCGTATTTCCACGGGCCTACGGGCGACGGTGCGGTGCTGTACGAGATATGCTCAGGCACGCCACCGGCGGCATAGAGCAACTGGTACTGCCGGGAACTTGCGACTTTAAACTTTCCACTATCCACTTTACGCAGCCAGGGGCCCTCGACATACGAGTCCTTATACTGCTTACCCTTTTCACGCTTGCTCATCATGGGACCGCCAAAGGCTTCCTCAGTCATGTCGAGTTTGCCGAGTTCGCCACTATAGGATATCATGTCGCGGTTCAGCTTCAGGTAGTACACCTGCGGATTGCCCCACATGAGCCATGCCTGTCCGTCGTCGTCAATCATCACCGTAGGGTCTATGTGGTCCCAGGAACCGTTCTCGAACAGCGGTTTGCCAATGGCATCGCGGAACGGTCCCGTGGGCGAGTCGCTGACGGCTACGCCGATGGCCATACCGTTGGACAGCCTGGAGTGGGCACAGATGTACCAAAAGAACTTGCCGTCGCGCTCGATGCACTGGCTGGCCCAGGCACGGTCGTCGGCCCACGAGAAACTCTCCAAGGCCAGCGGTGAACCATGGTCCTGCCAGTTTACCATGTCGCGAGTGGAATAGACGCGCCACTCCTGCATCCAGAAGAAGTCGGCATGGTCCTCATCGTGACCTGTGTAGACATACATAGTGCCATCATGCACCATCGGTGCAGGGTCAGACGTAAACCACGTCTGCACAAAAGGGTTCTGAGCCATGACCACGGAGGTCATGCCCAGAACCAGCATAGTTGATAATAGTTTTTTCATATCTCTCATTTCTTTTTACTTAAACAACAACGGAGCCATCTCGCGCAGCGAACGGCGCCACGTCAGGAACTCGTGGGCCGTACCCTCTGAGATATAGCCCACAGCGGGCAGTCCGGCAGCCTTCAGCGCCTCCGTGCTCTTGCGGATGGCATCAGGACGCTCCTTGGAGCCACAGCTCTGGAAGATGAGGCGGGGCTGATGGGCTGGCGTGATGTCCTCGGGGGCATACTGACCGCCGGAGAGCAGGCCGTAGTAGCCAAACACTTCAGGACGGCGCAGGGTGATGAGCTTGGTCTCAAAACCACCCATCGACAGGCCGGCCATGGCTCGGTTCTGCTTGCCCGTCTTGGTCAGGAAGTGGGAGTCTATATAGGGAATGAGTTCGTCCACCAGCACGGTCTCGAACTCCTTGGCCGTAAACTCATGGATATGACCGAACTTCACGTCGTTGGTCATGCCGTAGGTCATGACAATGATAAACGGCACGGTCTTACCCTCGGCAATGAGGTTGTCCATAATCAGACCGGCACAGCCCTGGCGGAACCAGCTGGTCTCGTTCTCACCCCAGCCGTGCTGCAGGTAGAGCACAGGGAATCGCTCCTGCTTGGCCTTCGCACCTTTACCCGTCGTCTGTCCATACGTCGGTGGTGTATAGACCCATGCCGTACGAACCTCACCCGTGCTCTTCGAGGGGAAGAGTACCTGGCTGACATTGCCGTGGGGCACGTCCTGACGCAGCTGGTAGAAAGCCTCGTCGGGGGCAGGAATCTCCATGCCACTCTCCCAACGGCACGAGCCGAAGAAGTTGTGTGTACCGGGGTCGTTGACCACAGCACCGTCGATGGTCAGGTGGTAATAGTGGAAGCCCGGGTCCTCCGGTTCTTCGGTGACACCTGTCCACACGCCGTCCTTATCTTTGCGCAGCACGGTACCGCCGCGTCCGCCCAGTCCGAGACTGACAATGACCGACTTGGCATCGGGAGCATTCAGGCAGAAGCGCACATAGCCCTGCGAGTTGACCTGCGGATACTGCTGACCGGGCTGATTCCAGCGGTTGGGCTTGAAATCATCCTTTACCACGCGGTTGTCGACGGCGGGGTTGAAGTCGCGGATGATGCGATAGACGGGCTTGGGCTTGTAGTGCTCGTCGAAAGGCAGCGGGTGGTTGTTCACACCCAGCCACGAGTCACGGTCTGAGAGGTTCCAGAACGTCACACAGTCAATGACGTCACGGTGCTTGCGGAAGATGCGGAAGATGCGGTTGTACTGGTCGTTCTGCAAGGCTTGCAGATAGGGTGCCAAAGGCTTGGCCTCGCCACGCGAGAACTGCAGCTGGCCACCCATCTCGGTGTTGGTGCGGACGTCAAGTTCGGTGACGTGTATGTGCTTCACCAGCTCCGAATACTTGGTGATGGCAGCATCAATGTCCTCTTCCGAGGGTCCGTAGATGTTGTAGTGGCCCTGCATACCGATGCCGTGGATGGGTACGCCAGCCTGCTGCATCTTCTTCACCATATCGTAGATGCGGTCGCGCTTGCCGGGGTCGCACTCGTTATAGTCGTTGTAGAACAGCAGCGCATTGGGGTCGGCCTCGTGGGCATACTCGAAAGCCTTGGCAATGAACTCGTCGCCGCAGAGTTTCCTGTGCTGGCTCTCGCGGTAGGGATTGCCCGGCTGCCACTTGCCGTCGCGAAACTCCCCACGGGGATTGTCGCTGATGGCCTCGTTCACCACGTCCCAGCAGTAGACCACATCCTTGTAGCGGTTGACCACGGCATGGATGTGCTCACGCAGACGCTGGTAGAACACTTCCTTCTTAACAGGACGTCCTTTCTTGTCCTTGAACATCCAGTCGGAGAACTGCGAGTGCCAGCAGAGGCAGTGTCCGCGCAGCTTGATGCCACTCTGGCGGGCAAAGTTGGCAATAGAGTCTGCCCCACCCCAGTTCCAGACACCTTCGGCAGGATGGACGGAGACGGGTTTCATGTCGTTCTCGGCCGTCAGGCTGTTGAACTCCTGTCTGACGAGTGCCATCTGCTCGGGAGTTGATACATTACGTTTGTTCACTGCGACGCCTACCATAAAGTAGTCTTTGTAGGCATCTTTCAGTCCGTCTGCATAGCTGTCGACAGCTAATAGACAGCATCCAATAATAAATAGGATAGATCGTTTCATTGTTGGTTGATATTAATAGGTAAATGTATAAGTCTTTCCTGGCTCCGTCTGCACGTCGTATTCATAGACGCGAGGAACGGGCTTGATGGTATTTGGTTGGTTCGTATGCGGATGTTCCAGCACCTTGACCTCAGCAGGTGCATAAAGCGGATTAGGACAAGGTCCCTGGGCTGGGCGCAGTCCCTTGCCCTTCAAAGGCACATAGGAGCGCAGGCGCAGCACGCCCCCTATCGTCGAACGGACCTTGGCGGTGCGCAGTTTTCCCTTGCTCCATTGCTCGTCGACGATAAAGCCGCCACGTGCGCGCAGGCCCTTTACCTCGCCTTGTTGCCAGTCGTCAGGCAGTGCAGGCAGGAGGTGCAGCGCTCCGTCGTGACTCTGCAAGAGCATCTCGCAGATTCCTGCGGACACGCCGAAGTTGCCGTCAATCTGGAAGGGCGGATGGGCATCGAACAGATTGGGATAGGTACGTCCGTCAGGGTATTCGCCGACCTTCGAGTCGTCAGGCAACAGGTGTAGCATGTTCTTGATAATCTGGTAGGCATGGTTGCCGTCCAGCATACGAGCCCAGAAATTGGTTTTCCATCCCAGACTCCATCCCGTAGCCATGTCGCCACGCTGCTTCAAGGTGGTGGCAGCGGCTGCATACAGTTCCGGATGCAAGAAGGGCGATAGCTGGTTGGAGGGATACAGTCCGTAGAGGTGCGAGATATGACGGTGCTCGTCTTTCGGATCGTCACCGTCCCACAGCCACTCCTGCAACTGACCGTACTGTCCTATCTGCATGGGAGGCAGTTGCGAGATGGCTGAGGTGAGCTGGCTGATGTATGCATCGTCCTTTCCAAGGATGCGGGCTGCCTGTGAGGTCTGCGTCAGCACGTCATACACAATCTGGTTGTCCATCGTCGAGCCTGCCGTCACCGTGGTATGCTTACCCACTGGTCCATGCTCGGGCGATACGGTGGGTACCGTCACCAGCCAGCCATATTTGGGATGCGGCTGCATGTAGTCTATGAGGAAGTCGGCAGCGCCTTTCATGACGGGGTAGTACTCGGCCAACAGTTTCTTGTCGCCCGTAAACAGATACTGCTGCCAGATGTGTGTCGTCAGCCATGCACCTCCCGTGGGGAACATACCCCACGTGGTGCCGTCCACTGGTCCGGCAATGCGCCACAGGTCGGTATTGTGGTGGGCCACCCAGCCACGGCAGCCATACATCACCTGCGCCGTCTTGGAACCGGTCTCGCTGAGGTCGCGAATCATGCGAAGCAGCGGTTCCTGACACTCTACGAGATTACCCACCAGCGACGGCCAGTAGTTCATCTCGGCATTGATGTTAATGGTGTACTTCGAGTCCCACGGGGCATTCATCTTGTCGTTCCACACCCCCTGCAGATTGGCCACCTGCCCACCTGGCTGCGAAGAACTAATGAGCAGGTAACGGCCATATTGCATCATCGTCGCCACCAGTCCGAGGTCGCTGCCGTCGAAGGCTGCCAACCGCCGGTCAGTAGGCAGTGACGACGCGTGAGCCTGATTTCCCGCGAGCTCCAGGCTCACACGGTTGTATTGTTCATGGTATCGCTGTTTGTGGCGTTTCAACAGCTGCTGGTAGCTCTTACCGCGCAACTGCGCCAGTTTCTCGTCATTACGAGCTGTAGGGTCGGCACTGACGTCGTGGTAGTTCACATAGTTAGTGGCCGCCACGATGTAGAGTGTTGCCGTGGTAGCATCCTTGACGCTACCGCCAACGACGGTGCCATCCGTTTCTATCTTTACACGACATTCGGCAGTCAGCCCGCCCTTGATGCCCTCCTGGCCTACGTTGTGGACCACTGCCGTCAGCAGACCATCAGTGGTTTTCACCTGTGCCTGTAACGGACTGTCAATATTCACATCAAAAGACAAAGCGCCACTCTTTCCTGCCGTCAGCCGGACGACAACGGCACGGTCGGCCAGCGAGGCAAAGACGGTCTGCGCGTAACGCACTCCCTGACAGACATACGACGTTGTATGCACGGCATCACCAATGTTCAGTTCGCGGCGGTAGTCGCTCACGTCGTGATGACCTAATGTCAGCTTCACATTACCTAAAGGCAGAAAGCGCATACCATGCGGGCCACGGAAGAAATACTTGTCTATGACGGCATGGGCGGCCTCCTCCTTGCCGGCAAAAATGGAGTCGCGCACCTGCTGCAAGTGTTCACGGGCCTCAGGACTGTTGTTGTCGTGGGGCTGACCACTCCAGAACGTCTCTTCGTTCAGCGCGAGTGTTTCTACATCAGGATTACCAAAAACCATGACACCCATCTGCGAGTTGCCTATGGGTAGAGCCTCCAGCCAATGGCGGGCAGGCTGGGCATACCACAGCACGTGTTGCCCGGCCTTTGCCGATAGCGAACATACGAGGGATAATAGGATGAGTAGCTTCTTCATATTGTTTTAACTTTTCAGATTGCAAAGATACAAACAATCTGCTATACTCTCATTCCCGTATGTATCATAAACTATCGTAAATGTAACCTGATGTTACATTCCCCCAGCCCGTATCACGATTTTCTTGCCGTGATCGATATACAGTCCTGGTCGCAGGTCTTGCGGATTAACACATCGTCCGTCCATGGTATACCAGCGAGGATCCGTGATCTCCCGCTTCTCCTTGATCCCTTTCACCTCCTCTACCCCAGTCGTTTCTTCCTTTAAGGTACAGAAGGTGAAGTAGGCAGGTGTATCGTACTTGGCAGGCGAGGCATCCTTCAGATACTTACCTGTACCCACATTCTTCAGTGTGAATCCTTTATCGCTGACATATTCGATTTCCCACACGGCACCATTCTTGATGTCCTGACCGTTCTGGTTGTTCAGTCCGAGAATAAAACTGCACCTATCGGTGGCGGGCTGGGAGTTCAGATAGCCAGGGGAACCCCATATGTTATAGGGTGTTTTGTCGGGTGTCATCAGTCGGAGAAGATACTTACCTGACAACGTGCTGTTCTCCAACCTGAACAAGTAACCACTGTTGCCGTCGCTGAAAGCCGTTTCGTAATCCTCATAGCCCAGGTTCTGGGCACCGGAGCCAAACAGGGCCTTTCCATCGGCCTCGTTAACAATGGCAAACAACTGGCCCGTCAACTGCGAGATACTGGTAAACCGCTGGTCTATTGTCAGTGTGGGCGTCTCTTCTGGCCATACCACGTCAATGCTATAGTTCTTGCAGAACTTCCATATCTCATCGCCTGTCAGCACACCATAGTCGTTACTAATCCAGTGTCCTTTATTGGCCAACTCCATCAACACAACCTCCACGCCATCGTCGCCACCGCTCCACACGCGGCGGGTGATATTGGGGGCACCACGGTAGTGCTCCGTCACCGTGGGTGTCGCATTGCAATGGTTGTGCGATATCCATACGTTCAGGTTTTTCTGCACGTTTGAGAACGTCACCACATCGTCCGTTGTACCATGTGTATGGATAATAGGAATGGCACGTACACTGGCACTGGCCGTTGCACCACCCATCGGATAGCCACTGATGGGAGCAAAGGCTGCTATGCAGTGGGGAATGATGTTCATGGCATGATAAGTAAACATGCCCCCCATGGAGAATCCCGACAGATAGACGCGTCCTGGGTCGATGTCATACTGCTCCACCATCTGGTCGATAATCTTCAGGATGAAATTGATGTCTTTCCTGCCGCTGATGTCCCACGACTTGCCCTCGCCTTCAGGAAACACGGTGACGAACTTGGCGGTATCGGCTACCGTCTCTATCTTCAGCATGTTTTTCTGGTAAGCAGCATCCTGGTTCATACCATGACACGAGATGAGCAACGGACGTTTATGTCCCAGCTGTTGGGGCACATACTGCAGATAAGCACGTTCCGCTCCGCCGACTTTCACAGAACCACGGGTCGGCTGAGGAATCTCTGCCTCTATGCCCATCAGTTTCAGAGCCTGCTGAGCATAACGAGCCCCCATCATACGATAGCCCTGGGCAGTGAAATGCAAACCGTCGCCCTTCTGAGGACATTCCGCAGAGGAGATGACGTATGAGTTGGGAATGACACTGGGAACATTGGCAATGACACTATTATGTCCGCCACAAGAGCCGCCAAGTCCAGACTGAACTGTTTCGCCAACAAACAAGGGCACCTCGGAGGCATCCAATCCTAAGTCATCTATCAAACGGTCATATATCTTCTTGACTTTCTGCGGCCAGTCTTGCTGCATGTTATTACTCTCGCCTTGATGCAACAGGATTCCCTTGACGACACCTTTCTGCTGAGCAATCTTTGCCATATCGACCAGTCGTTTGTAAGGGTCGTTGCCATATGCTTTGAAATAGTCAATGAGCCACCCCTCAGACGTTGGATTCATCGAGGCGATATAACCGGCTACTTCTTCTTGCATAAATCCTTCTATCTTAGTACCGCCGATAGCAACGTCAACGACACCTACCCTGACGTTATTGGGCAGATTGGCCACCATTGTCCGTCCGAAATAGTCAGCCATGCCCAGTCCTGTTCCAGGTCGCACGATGGGAGGCGTAGCGGTATACCATTGTCCCATCGTCCGCGAAGGTGATGAGAAGTCAACACATGCCAGCATTTGGAATCGCGAATCCACCCCTGTCTTGTCCTGCTCCTCCGGCTTAGCATTACCTTCCATATTCGATTGTCCGAAACAGAGGTAAATATAGAAGTTAGGGTCGACATCTGCCATTGCACAACAGCTCATAATCAACCCCATGAGAATAGTTGATAAACGTTTCATTATAGTGATAATCTATTTTTATTGATTTAAATATTTTTCTGTCCCAACACGAACGAATACAGGGATGCGGGCCTTGTCTACAGGCGTCGTGACGTATTGTTCTCCCTTATAGTGCTTGCCGCTTCTAAGGTCCTTCCAACCTGCCTTGTTCTTCGGCAGATAGGTCCTCCACTCGCTTACGCCAGGCTCAGTAACAGGACTGATAAGCAGCGAGGGACCAAACATGTATTCATACGACTGGCGAAGAGCCTCAGCATCGTCGGCGAAGTCGAACACCAGTGGACGCATGATGGTATAGCCCGCTGTAGAAACCCGATCAGCACACTGCTCGATGTAAGGACGAAGGCGTTCACGTTCTTTCAGACAGTCAGCAATAATCTGCTTCGCCTCATCACCGTAGTTCCAAGGCTCGGTATTGCTCATGTAGCCGTGAACACGCATCAATGGCAGGTAAACACTCAGTTCTATCCAGCGCAGCATACGCTCGATATACGCCTGATCGGTATATTGATTGCCAGGACGGAAGAAGCCTCCGGCATCGTAGGTCCACCAGGGCACACCGGCAGCCTGCACACCCAGTCCGGCAGTAATCTGACGGCGTAAGGTCTCCCAGTCGTTACCCACATCACCACTCCACAATGCCGAGCCGTAGCGCTGGATGCCAGGGAATCCGCAACGCGTCAGTATCATCGGCTCTCGGCCTGCAGCTACAAGGCCTTCATAGACGGTCTTGTTGACCAGCAGCGGATAGACGTTACGCACCTGCTCTCCGCTCCATAGTCCATTGTTGACACGGCGACCCTCGAGATCGTCATTCTCTGGTTCCGTGGCATCCTGCCACCATGCATCGATGCCCAGAGGCAACAGGCGTTCGCGGAAGTTCTGCCAATAGGCTGCAGCAGCCAGGGGATTAAAGAAGTCAATCCAGTCGGTGCCAGGAATATAGTAGTTGTCGCGTACCATCTGTTTGCCCACATCTGAGTTTTTATCTATCTTAGACCATACGCTGAGCATCAGTCGGATATCCATCTGATGCAGGCTATCGGTCAGCGCCTTCGGATCGGGATAGTAACGCTCATCGAACTTCATCGAGTTCCACCCGTATTTTCCCCAGTACTGCCAGTCCTGTACAATCATGCTCACGGGCAAGCCTTCCGACTTGAAACGGCGGACAGTTTCGAGAATCTCCTGAGAACTATGGAAACGCTCACGGCAGTGGATATAGCCCAGTGCCCACTTAGGTATCTGCGGACACGTGCCAGTCAGCTGACGGTACGATGCGATGATCTCGTCAGGCGAACCAACGAAGACGGTGTAGTCAACAGCAGTAGCAACGGGTGAGCGGAACACGGTCTCGTCCTTGACTTTCTGATAGTAGAGCACAGGGTGATCGTTACCCGTCAGTTCAGCAGACAGTTGGTGGCGACCTTTGGTCAACCTCACCTTCTTGGATGCTGTAGGCGGCAGCCAGATGTTCTGCATTTCAATGACGGGTTGTCCGTCGATACACAGATTATGACGACGCGCCATCTTGCTGCCCACATCCAACAACAAGGCATAGTCGCCTTCCTCAGGAATGTCGACGGTAGCCTCAAAGATGTGACGCTCACGTACCTCCTTCTTGCCACCTTCGGTGGAAGTCACGTCGACGACATCACGGGCACCGGCTCCCTCACGCTTCAGCAGCGCAACCTGGTGCGAACAGGGGTTATACTCCGTCAGTCCGTAATTGTTCCACAGCACACCGTAGCCCTTGCTGGACAGCAACATTGGCAAGCTGATCTGCGTGTTGACCTGCGTCAGGCGACGGGAAAGGCCACGCACGTTGCTGTATCCGTCCTGAAACTGGCCAAGACCGAAAAGGCACTCGTCGCTTGGCGAGTCGAAAGCCAGTGTGGCAACACCCGATGACCATTCGTGACGGGTGGCACGGAAGACAACCTTCCCTAGGCGGTCTGCAATGGTCAGCTGATTGCCCTTCACACGAACCTTGATGTCGGGCTGACGGCACTCTGTCTGGTCAACATATATCCATTCCGGCAGATTGTTCTGCACCGATGGGTCAGCATACCGGATGCGCACCGCATTTTTGGCTACATAGCTCACTGTAAACTTCTCTTGCGCTGTAGCATATACTGCAGCCAAGCACAATAACATTAAAATTATCTTTTTCATCATTTTATGGATATGTTAGCGAAATAATGATCACGAAGTGGCTTGCCGACAGGAGAACCTGTCAGGGTAACCGAAGCCTGCAGACGGATGTCTTGCGAAGAACTGCCCACCTTAACCGTAAACGTTCCTGGGGTAATGTTCCACTGCCGCTTACCACCCTCATGACTGTAATACCCAAACTGGTCGGTATACAGTCTGACGCTGACTTTTTTTGTCTCGCCTGGTTGAAGGGACACACGTGCGAAGCCCTGCAACTGAATAGGTCGGAGCATCGGATTGTCACCCTTAGGCGAGAGATAAACCTGGGCAATCTCATCAGCAGCCACACTGCCGGTGTTCCGTACATCAAACGACAGGTCGACATAGGGTGCTGTTGTCTGAGTCTTACTCTCTACCTTCAGGTTCTTATACGCAAAACGGGTATAGGACAAGCCGTAGCCGAAAGGCCACTGCACACGAGGGTCTAGGGTGACAGAACGGTTATAGCAAAGGGATTCATAGACCTCCGTATTAGGATAACTGACGGAAAGTTTGGCAGATGGTGATACGTGGCCATAGAGGATGTCAGCTACAGCATGGCCACCTTCTTCACCAGGATACCAGGCCTGAATGACAGCAGCACAGCGCTCCGCCAAACCGGAGACGACCTGTGCACGTCCACCAAACAATACCAGTATCACGGGTTTCCCCGTCTGGATAAGTTTCTCAACATATTGCGCCTGCTTGCCTGGCAAGTGCAGTCCCTGGCGGTCTCGGTTCTCGCCGCATAGCATCACGTTCTCACCCATAGCAGCCACAATGACATCAGCCTCACGAGCCATGCGGAGGGCTTCGTCCTCGTCGGCTAGCTCGCCAGCATCCACCTTGCGATGTAGGATGTCATACTCCCAGGCACGTTCGTCGCCTAACTCACTGAACTTGGTCTCTATCTCCTCCGTCCAGTCGCATCCTCGCGAATACATCACGTTGATATTTGCAGGCTTGCGATTCTGCATGCCTTCCAGCAATCTGACGATGTGAGGCTCTGCAGAGGTATAGTCCATCTTCTTCCAGAAATAGGACATGGCGGGATAGGTATAGTCACCGCACATTGCCCAGATACTGTTGGCATTGGGACCTGTCAGCAGAACGTTCTTCACTTTCTTCAAAGGCAACACCCCATTGTTTTCAAGAAGTACTACCGACTGGACAGCAATATCATAGGCTGTCTGCCGTTCCTCAGGACTGTCGCAGGAGATGGGTTCCTTGCTATACAGATAGGCATCTTCCGAGAAGAGACCGGCCCGATACTTATAACGCAGCACGTTCTTAACAGCACGTTCGAAGGCCTCTGGCTGGACCAGTCCCTTATCAAGAGCTTCCTGCAAATGCCGGTAGTCGGCACCTTCGGGAAAATCGACGTCGTTGCCACCATTAATGGCTGCAGCGGCCTTATGCACTGCGTCGGGCAGGTCGTACAATTGGTTGATAGCCGTATAATCACTGACAACCATGCCGTCAAAGCCTAGGTAGTCGCGCAAGATATCTTTGAGGATTTCGCTGTTGGCTACACACTTGGTACCATGTACGGCATGATATCCGGGCATGACAGCCTTATTGCCCGCCACACGAATCATCGTCTCATGGGGCAGTAGGATTTCCTCCATCAGCTCTTTCTCGTCGGCATCGCCCCCACCGCCATAGCCCAGGTAGTGCTTCGAACAGGCTCCGACACCTTTCGTCAGGTCTCCTTGCTGTAATCCACGCACGAAGGCTGTACCCATGACAGCAGACAAATACCCGTCCTCACCGAAGGATTCCTCCAAGCGATTGAAAGAAGGCACGCGGCATACGTCGACCATGGGAGAGAGGGATAACACCCCACCCATCTTGCGCATGAAGGTACTGGTCTGGCGTGTCTTCAATTCCGCCAGCATAGGGTTAAAGGAACAAGCCTGTCCTATCTGTTGCGGATAGATGGTTGCACCTACGGTATTGACACCGGTCAGCACTTCTTCGTGCAGCAAGGCTGGGATGCCATCGGGGGTGTGGCGCACAAGCCAATCCTGAATGGCTGCGGCACGGTCTCGTAACGTCTGCGGACTGCGGGGTTTCTGCATGGCAAACTGTGAGAAATGGCCGATGCCGTAGGGTATCAGTTGACGGCACTTGGCGGTATCCAGACGGCCCGCTTCGTCGAAGAGTTCGTCCATATACATACTCCGCAGCTGGGCGATACGTGACTGCTGCGACATGCGGTTGTATAGTTCGTTGATGGTTTGTTCCATATCCAACACTTGTTTTTCATCTTTTTCATCACAGATGACCATCACAAAACCGCCACGAGGCTGGCAGCATATCTGCTTGGGAAATTGTGTGGGGTGTGATATTGCCCAGGGATGACCATCGGCAAAAAGGGTGATCTTTGGAGAGGTAAGAGATAAGTACGGAGAGATACGAGATGAGAGGTCGAGGGCTTGCGGCTCATCCTTGCCGTTGATGCCTGCCACATACCATGTGCCGCCATGACGACGCGCCATGACGACATACTCACCAGGATAACCGCTGATGAGTCGGGTATCATCCCATACGGTGGGTAGTGTGCCGAAGAACTGCCGTACCTCCTGAGGTTGCGAGAGGAAACTCTCTGGACGGTCTGCCAGGTGCTGCAGGGCACTCTCAAAGAGTACGGTGAGGGCGAGTTCGTGGGCATGGGTGGTGATGTGTGGATGCTGTGAGTCGCTGAAAGCACAGGGGGTATAGTCCATCGGACCGATGACATTACGCGTAAACGGCAGGGTGGCGTTGTGGCAGGCAGCCTTGTCGGTGAAAGTGGCTACGTTATTGTACCACTCAGCACCGTATACGCCCTCGGTAGTCATCAGGTTAGGCCATGTGCGCTGCCATCCTCGGGGAATGGTGGTGCCATGGAAATTAACCAGCAGATGATGACGGGCGGCTCGTTCGAGCAGTTCTAGCTGAAAATCCATATTACACTGGTTGTCACCCGAGAAGAAGTCTATCTTCACACCGGCTACCCCGATTTTCTCACACCATGCGAACTCGCGTTCACAGTCGGCTGGTTTGTTCAGGCGGAACTTCGGTGTCGGGGCACCATCAACCCACCCGATGGATGAGTTATACCAGATAAGCGGCTTAACGCCCTTCGCCTTGGCATAAACCACAGCGTCTTCTATGGTTTTGCCCTTCATCGTGTCCCATTCGGCATCAATCAGCACATAGGGAAGATGAAGTGCCCAGGCCAGGTCGACATACTGCTTGACAATATCATAATCGTTAGAGCCATGATTGTAGGCCCAATATATCCACGATGCCACGCCGGGCTCGATCCAGCTGGGGTCGGCAATCATGGAAGGTGCAGACACATCAGTCACCAAAGTAGACTCCACGACATCCTTTAATTGTCCTATAATAGCTATGCGCCAGGGGGTATGCCCTTTCTCGCCAGTATTCTGAAAGGAGGAAGGGGATGCAGGGACAACACGGAACAGCTCACCGTCGTTGATCAGGCAAGAGGCAGCCTGTCCGTGTTCGATATTCGCTTCTGAAATCAGTACGAAGGCGTTGCTCTCCTCCAACAACGCGGGATAGCCCCAACGGTTGTTCCAGCCTTCTGCTGACTTTGAGATACCGCTGAAAGAGGGGACAGGGGAAACCTTATATGTCGTGGCAAGGGGGAAGAAGCCTTCATACGACTCACACCACTGTTGCATCCAGCGGCGCATACCCTCAGGAATACGGTAGGCTGGTTGCGCAGTCACCTTACCTTCATAACGAAAGGCAATGCCGTCATTATACATGCGGAGCACCAAAGCCCCCTGACGGTACTCGTTGGCTTGGTTGCTACAATGCAATCGCTTTCCCGTCAACATCTGATAATCATCATGGACCGCACGAACGAACGTCAACGGCTTTCCTGCCTCAACGACATCGACGATTTCAAGCATCTTCTGTTGGTGGTAGCTGACAGTCAGCGTGGTACCTGTCGTCATGGCTGTCAGGATGCCATTAGGCGATGTCACCTTCGCCAAGGCGGTCAATGGTGACAGGATGCCAGCAATATATAATAAGAGGATACGCATGACTATTTAATTACGATTTTTCGTCCTTGATGAATATAGAGGCCAGGTTGCAAATTATCGGGATTGACACGTCGGCCGTCAAGTGTATACCAATCATTGTTGAAGCGTTTGGTATCCGACATCCTGTGTTCTACATTCTGTATGCCCGTCGGTTGATAGCCTAACGTAGCGAAAGTGAAATAGGTTGGCTCGTCATACTTTGCAGTATCGTTGGTCTTCAGGTACTTACCGGTTCCGACATTCTTCAACGAGAAGCCCTTACCTGTCACATACTGGATGTCCCAAACGGCACCATTGACAAGGTCCTGTCCATTACTATACTGCGTATTACCCAAAATAAAGCAACAATTGCCACTGACTGGCTGGCTGTTAAGATAGCCTGGATTACCCCAGATACTATATTCTGTATTCTGCGGAGTTATCAGGCGAAGCAGATATTTGCCAGACACAGAACTGTTTACCAGTTTGAACAGATAACCACTGTTCGAATAGGCAAAAGCCCTGTCGTAAACGTCATAGCCCAGGTTCTGGTCGTTGATGCCGTAAAGCGCCTTACCATCGGCCTCGTTGACAATGGCGAAGGTATTGCCTGCCGTGATACTGGTCAGGCGACCAGTTATCGTCAGCACATCACCTTCCTCGGGAATATAATCGTTGGTTGCGGTAAATGCCGACAGGCGCTCATACCTCGAATCGTCCGTCGTCGTCACGACAGCCTTCAATTGATATTTCATGGCACTTGTGGGCGTATAGGTAAATGTATAGGGAGCCTCTGTCAACGTCTGATAAAGCACGTTATTGACATAGAGGTCTACATGCTGCACTGTCTTGGTGCGCATCTCTGCCGTCACATCGACAGTCATCTCCTTATTGGTATTCACCAACAACGCTTCGGGTTTCACATATACGGATGCCTCTTTCTTCATGCCAGGGAAAGGACTCTTGGCATGCTTAGCCTTTTCCGTTTGCATGTATTCTCGCAACCACGTCAATGCCGAGCGCTCCTGTTTGTTCCTAATCAATCCGGAGATACCCTTCTCTCCCGTCTTATCGTCTTTAATCCATGTATGACCATAGAACCAGCCCCACAAGGTGACACCGGCACAATAGTCAGCTTCCCACATGACGGGGATGTGTTGCTGGTAATTCCATTTCTGGTTGTCATCATTCGTATCACCGATATCATACTCTGTAATATACATCGGAATCTTCAGTGCATTCTGGATCTTCGTCATCACGGTCTTGAAACTGCTCTGACTCAATCCCTTGAGTTCATGCGACTGACAGCCATAGGCATCAATAGGCGCACCGGCATCGCGCAAGGTGCAGACAAGTTCGATAAACTGGTCCGTGTTCCACTGGAACGTGTTGAAGTCGTTATAAATCAGGATGGCATTCGGCCAACGCTCGTGCGCCATCTCGAAAGCCTTGATAATCCAGTCGTAGCCTGTCTTGCCATTTCCTCCCAAGGCTTCACGCATCAGGTAACTATCGGGTTGATGCCCGTCGACAGCCTCGTTGACCACATCAATCATTTCCAGATCCGGATACTTTTTCTTAACCGTATCCATCCACTTCTCAACAGCCTTGTATTTCTCTGCTGCCGAGAGAGTCTTCAACCATTCAGGATATTGCGATCCCCAGACCAGACAATGGAACTTAAATGGGAAACCTTTCTGCTTGGCATAGTTATAGGCGGGGTCTGCACCACCCCAGTAATACGAGTTACGCGTGCTCTCGACGGTGGCCCACTTGGTACCATTCTCAGGAGTTACCTGATTCCAATAGTCCGAATAGATGAATCCATCATAATTCATACTACCAGGCCAGTCGGTGGTGATATTTCCTAAAAATTTATCGGGATTCATCGACAACTGTGCATCAGCCTGCACAACAGGTAGGCTGAGCAACAGTATCATCAGCATGTATCGAACAAAAAACATCTTAATTTATTAAAAAGATTTTCTCCTGACCCTTGTATGTTGCCTTCACGGTGGCTCGTCCGGCGGTGACGGGACTGATCTCGAAAGTCACACCAGACACGCTTGACGTAGCAGTCAACTTGGTGGTGGACAGCAGCGGTCCGTATACCTGATAGCGAGTCAGGTCGGTATAGCCGTTCTGGTTGGTGGTACGGATGGGCGTATCGGGGATGTTCAGCCGCTTACCGTCTGCCATAATCGTCACCTTCGGGACAACGGGTGTGGCAAAAGCCGTTCCGCGAGAGAAACCGATGCCGTGCAGGTCGAAGAGTCCCTGTGGGCGCTGGGGTTCCTGGCGACGGCCAAACTGTCCGCGCTGTGGCTGTTGGGGTTGTTCTACCTCCGGACCTTCTGCCACCAGGTAGATGGCATGCTTACCCGTCAGTCCTTCAACGGCAGGCACGCGCTGTTGGTACACCAATGTACCCTTGGCATCTGCGGGGACGTCGAAGACGGCAATCTCGGAACCTTTCCAGGGGTCGTCCATCTTCACGTGAATCTTGAAGGCGCCTTTGCCGCTACTGGTCAAGTTCAGGTTCAGGTAGGCATTGTCACCCTGCTTGATGCCGTCGAAGGCTTTCAAGCCCTTGGTGTCCTGTGCCAGACCGCCAAAGCCAAAGTATTTGAAACCGACGATACCGCCGTTCTGAATACCAGCCAGGTCCATGGAGTTGTTCCACACATCGAAGTTGTCCTGCATATACTGGTTGCTGTTGGGGCCGTACATAAAGCAGGCGATACCGGCAGAATAATAGGCATAGGGAGGCAGACCGAAAATCTGGAAACCTTCGCTAGTCACCTCGGCACCGGTATAGTGGTTGCCATCGGCAGCCTTGGCGGTCCACTCGTTATCCTTGCTATAAGGGTCGTAACCGGTAATCTTCACGACACCACCCTTGGCAACGGATTTCTTGTCCCATGTAATCTTCACAGGAGCCACCATCGTCTGACGGGCATTGCCGAAACCGCGTGGTGGACGGTGATAGAACACATACCACTGGCCGTTGATTTCCTGCAGTGAACCGTGGGTATTATGGCCGGCATTGGTGGTGATGAGCTTGGAACCATCTTCACTCAGCACCACGCCACGCGAGTCAACCAGCACGCCACCGGAGCGCCACGGACCGAGCGGTGAGTCGCCGAAGGCATAACGCAGGGCGGAGTTGGTGGCTCCCTGTCCGTACTCCTGACCGCTATAGCCGGAGAACACCATCACGTATTTGTTGCCTACCTGGCGAATGGAGGATGCTTCGAAGAAATTGAAGTCGAGGGGGTTCTGTCCTTTGTAGAGTGCCTTATACTCGCTGCCGGCCTTGTCCAACAGTTTGCCGTCGCGACTGCTGGCGGGGATGAACGGATCGATGAGCTCGGTGCCCTCGCGCTTGGAGTACATCGTGTTCTGGTCCAGCTGACAAGCCGTAGAGTGCTGGAAGCCATAGAACACGTAGGCACGGAAGCCACGGTCGAAGTCCTTGTCTTTCTTGTTGGTCACCGTTTCGATAAACACGGAGGGATCAAAGTCGATGAGTGAACCGTCGACACACTTCGTACCGTCGGCAGTCAGGTTGACGGGCACAAAAGGTCCGTTGGGACGGTCACCCTTGCAGACCATCGGCACGCGTTGCCAGCCACGGCTGTGGGGATAGAGCCAATAGGTCTTCTTGCCGGTCTGCTTGTCTTTCACCTCCACCAAGTCGGGCGCAAACATCGTGTCCCACTGTCCGTTGACGAACCACGAGAAGATAGGTCCCTCGTCGCGCCATTGCGTCAGGTCCTCCACGGGAGCCGACCACATGCGGATGTCGTTGCCGCAGTACTGGGTGAAGTGGGTGTCGTGCGAACCGATGATGTAGGCTCGCATCTTACCGGGATGGTCAGGGTCTTCAAACACACGGGGTTCGCCGTCGGGCACGTGCTCCCACAACGGCAGATACGGGTTTTGCGCCATGACGGTAGTGACTGCCGTCAGCGCCAATAGTTGAATAATCAGTCGTTTCATTGCTTTTTCTTTATTTATATGGTTATTATTTCTCTGTTATCTTTAAGAAACCTTGCCGACACCCCTCGGGACGTTTTCTTAACGTTAAAGGGACAGTTCCACCGCAAAAGCTTTCATATTCGGGTCACTCGAACTCGTGCCCACCAGCACCTCATAGCGCCCGGGCTTCACCCGCATGGTGTTCGTCTCGGCATCGAAGAACTCGAAACTGTTGCGCTCCAGTTGCAGGGTGACGGTCTTGGCTTGTCCTGCCTTCACGTTGACACGCAGGAAGACGCGCAGGGTCTTCAGCGGAGCCTCGGGGTCTGACGGATTACGCACATACAACTGCACCACTTCCACACCGTCACGAGAGCCTCGGTTCGTCACATCAACAGTCAGTGTGCCACGCCCCTCTGCATCGACATCCAGCCGTCCGTTCTCCACGGCAAACGTGGTGTACGAGAGGCCATAGCCAAACGGGAACAAGGCGTCAGAGAAGTAGCGGTAGGTGCGTCCCCTCATCGAGTAGTCCTCATAGTCAGGCAGCTGGTCGCTGCGCTTGTAGAATGTAACGGGCAGCTTGCCAGCAGGATTGTAGTCACCAAACAGCACGTCGGCAACAGCGTTGCCACCCTCCTCGCCGGCATACCAAGCCTGCAGGATGGCATCACAGGTTTGCGTCTCAGGTTCCAAGGCGATAGCCGAGCCCGAACAGTTGACAAAGACGACCCTCTTGCCAGCCCCCTTCAAAGCCCGCAGGAACTCACGCTGCACACGAGGCAGCTCAATGTTCGTACGATCACCACCCTTGAAGCCATCAATGCTGACAGGCATCTCCTCGCCTTCCAAGGCTGCCGAGATACCACCCACAAAGATAACCGTCTGGATGCCTTCTAACCGCCGGACAGCCTGTTCGTAGTCGATGGGCAGTCCCTTGGCAACATTGATCTTCATGTTAGCCCCCCACGTCTTGACCGTTTGGAAACGCACTTCTATATCATAATGTTCACCCGACATAGCCTGAATAGCCGTCCGAACGGGTGTGGTACGCCATGTATGACGCACGAATTTCTTTTCGCCGTTGATGTAGAGTTCAAAGTGGCCGCAGCCCTCAACATTTACCACATACTCACCACTTTCCTTCGGAGTGAAAGTAGTCTCATACTTGGCCGAAAAGTCCTCAATCTGCACACCTGGGGCAAAGTTGTGCATACCCGCCGTGGTGACAGCCAACGGCTCCGTATAAACTTGAGTGGTGACCGGTTTGCCCTCCATATCGGTATTGTTCCAGAAAGTTCCCTTCAAACCCCGCTTCCCGTCTTTCGCACAGCACGAAGCCATCAGACAGTCCATCACCTTGTCGTAAGTCAGGTCACAGCCCTGAAATGCCAAGACATTCTTGTGTTTCTTCCTAATACCGTCCAATATCGTCACCGTATGATTGGGAGTGCCATTATAATTGCCCCACATCAAGGGCTTGTCATCTATATTGGGACCGATGACGGCGATGCGTTCACGGCCCTTTTTCAGAGGCAGTACATGATGCTTATTCTGCAGCAGTACCATGGACTGACGCGCCATGTCAAGTGCCAATTGGCGGCTTTTCTTCGAATCCATAGCCGAATAGGGAATCTTAGACCATTCCACTAGTGCCGGGTCGTCCATCTCGCCCAAGTCAAAACGGCCCTCCAACAATCGCAGCACATGCTTGTCGACCTCTGCCTCCGTCATCAGTCCACGGCGTACCGCCTCTGGAATAGAAGCATAGGTATAGTTGTAGCCGCATTCCACATCCGTGCCGGCTCGTGTGCCGACGACTGAGGCATGGACAGCATCCGAAGATGACTTGTGAGAGGTATAGAAGTCGGTTACTGCACCACAGTCGCTTACCACCAGATACCGGAATCCCCACTCATCGCGCAAAATCTGCTGCAACAAGCGCTGCGAGCCACAACAAGGCTCGTCGTCCAGACGCTGATAAGCGCACATCACCTCACGTACCTTACTTTTCTCGACCAGATATTTGAATGCCGGCAGGTAGGTTTCCCATAGGTCACGGGGTGATACATTGGTCAAATTGGCCGTATGACGCGTATATTCAGGGCCACTGTGTACAGCATAGTGCTTGGCACAGGCCCATAGCTTGCGGTACTTTGAGGTTTCCGGACCTTGAAGGCCACGCACTACGGCATCGCCCATGACAGAAGTCAGATAGGGGTCTTCACCGTAGGTTTCCTGTCCTCTGCCCCATCGGGGGTCACGGAAAATGTTGACATTGGGCGTCCACACGCTCAGGCTGTGAAACTTCTGATCCTCTCCAGAGCCACGATGCATTCGCTCGTTATACTGAGCACGGAATTCCGTCGAGGCAACATCAAACACCTTATATAATATATCAGGGTTCCACGCCGAGGCCATGCCTATGGGTTCTGGAAACACTGTCACATTACCCATATTGGCCGCACCATGCAGTGCCTCGCTCCACCAGAAGAACTTTTTGATACCCAAACGCGGAATGGCAGGAGACTCATCCTGCATCAGCAGGGCCTTTTCTTCCAGTGTCAGGCGTTTGCACAGGTCGGCAGCCCGTTCGCCGGCCGACAAATTGGGATTCTGGAAAGGAAGCATCTGCGCCGACACTAAAAGGCCGACGCAAGATGCCGCACATAGTGATAATAAGCGTAACTTCATCTCATTTCTTTTTCGTTGAGCTTTATAATTAGGTTTTATTGGTGGCAAAGGTACTAAGAATCTGTGACACAGGCTTTATGTCGCGTTCCATAGACTTTTTCTGCTGTAACACGGATGTGGACTGTTGTCTCAATCATTCACACACAGCTACATTTTTTAGCCATAACGTGCAGCAATATGGAAAGAATGTCGTAACTTTGTAGCCGAAGATGACCTGCCTTAAACTTAAAACAATGAAACATATCTTCCGATATCTCGCAAGCACGCTGTCTATACGTCTTAGCCTGTTGATGGCTTGCTCTACGGCTGTATTGCTCATGGCCTCGCTGGCCATTGTGCTGCAGTGTACGTGGAAGACGGTGAAGCAGGAGGCTTTGCAAGATGCAGAACAAAGTCTGGCGGGAGCAGTGCTGCAGATAGACAATATACTACTGAGCATAGAGCAAGCGGCAGGCAATGTCTACTGGGATTTATTATTGCACCTGAGAGATGCTGACGGGCAGCGGCTGCAAACCTATTGCCGGAAACTGATAGAGAGTAACCCCTACATAGCAGGCTGCGCCATCGCGCTGGACACTCTCCCTTCACCTTTTACCTATCACCTGTCACCTTTCACTTACCTGTATCGGGTCGGTGAGAGCACTAAGCAGACGCTGAAGCGAGCTGAGGCGTTCGGCAGTCAGCCGTACTACAAGCAGTTGTGGTACGCAGAGCCCATGAAGACCGGTCAGGCCACATGGATAGGTCCGTTGAAGGACGAAAAGGACAAGGACGAGGCGCTGCTGACATTCTGTCTGCCTATTTTCGGAACGGAGGGTAAGCCAATTGGCGTGATGGGGGTGGACATGAATCTGAAACAGCTGTCCAAAATCATTTTAAGTACAAAGCCGTCACCTAACAGTTATTGTACCCTACTTGCGGGCGACGGATCATATATTGTTCACCCCGACAGCCGGAAGTTGAAGCATCATACGGTATTCTCGTATTATGAGGGCAGCAACAATCAAAGCATAAGGGATGCAGCCTCGGCTATGGTGTCGGGCAAAACAGGCTATACGAAATTCCGGCAAGACGGTTCGGACTATTATGTGTTTTACAAGCCTTTCCAGCGTGTGGCGGTGCCTGGCCGCACACAGAACAAACTTTCGTGGAGTACGGGTATTGTCTATCCGAAGGAGGATATACTGAGCGAGTACTACCACCTTATAGGTTATGGATATGGCATCTCGCTGGCGGGACTGTTTATATTGGTAGTGAGTTTCTGCATCTTCTCTCGTCGCCAGTTGCAGCCCTTGCGCATGTTGACGGCATCGGCGCGGCATATCTCCCAAGGGCACTACAATACACATATTCCTCATAGCCGGCAAGAGGACGAGGTGGGACGACTGCAAGACAACTTCCAGCGTATGCAACAGTCACTGGCCGTCCATGTCAGTGAGTTGGAACAATTGCGGGCATCGCTGCTGCAACAAGAGCAACAATTGAATGCGGCCTATGAGAAGGCACAGGAGGCTGACCGCATGAAAACGGCATTCCTGCATAACATGACAGACCAGATGATGGCCCCGGCCAATGCCATAGCCGACCGTGTCAGCAGACTGCACGACGACGTCTCCACTATGAGCGATGAAGGGAAGGGCGTCTGCATAGAGGAAGAAATTCAACGGCATAGCAAAACAATTACCAGTCTGCTGAGCAAAATGCTGGATTGCACGCCATGAGACATATACGACAATCACTCTCGTTGAAGCTCAGCATAGGATACCTGCTGATGGGCACCGCCATCTTCCTGGCGGCCTTGGGTGTTGTATTCATATTGTCGAGTCGCATCATCTGGCAGAAAGCAAAAGAACATGCAGAGGCAGAGTTGAGTACAACCGTGCAACGTATAAGGACCTATCTGAATACGATAGAAACTGCTCTTAACGCCAATGAATGGCTTGTGCTTGACGACTTGCAACCGGAGGCTCTTCTGAATCTCTCAAGGCGCATCGTGCAGATGAACAGGAACGTCAGCGGATGCTCCATTACAGCAGAGCCCTACCTGTTCCCGCAATACGGACGATATATCTCTGACCGCAAGTCAGAGTGTGGCGTTGCATTCTCGGCCTACAGCGTTGTCAACGGCGATACTGTCATTACCCAACGTGAGGCTTCCTACGATTACTATCATAAAATATGGTATAAGAAACCAAAAGAAGCGGGTAGGGCTTGTTGGGTAGAGCCTTTCGACGACTTTAATGAAGGAGCGCTTTACAACGCTCAGATGTTTGCCGCGTACTGCAAGCCTGTCTATAGAACGGAGGGTGGAGAACGGCAACTTATCGGTGTCATAAGCTGTTACTTGTCATGGGCACGGCTGACTGAGACGGTCAGGACAAAGAAACCGTATCCTCATGCCTACTATATGCTGGTGGGCGAACAAGGCCACTACTTCATACACCCCGACTCGATGCGACTGTTCAGTCAAACGGTCTCTAACGATGTGCTCAGAAGCGAGATGACAGCAGGTGGTACCGGCACGATGGAGACAGACGTGGACGGAGTACCCTGTCTGGTGTGCTACCAGCCGATACCCAACACGCGGTGGAGTCTGGCTTTGGTATGCCCAAGCAGCGACATTATGAACCTATACCACCGACTGATGCTTTTGAGCCTGTTGACAGGTGCTGTGGGGCTGTTGCTGATTATGCTGCTCTGCCGTCAGCTGGTCAAGAGATTCATACGCCCGCTGGGCCTGCTGCTGGAACAGTCAGGAGAGATAGCAGAAGGCAATTATAATCGTCAGATTGCCGTAAGCCATCGTGCAGATGTCGTGGGTGCCTTGCAAAATAGTTTTGCGGCCATGCAACAGTCGCTACGTACTCATCTGACGGCTATCGAGCAAGCCAATGCAGAGACCGAGAAACGCAACAAGGAGCTGGTTCGTGCCACTGCTATGGCTCAGGAGTCTGACCGCCAGAAGACGACCTTTATACAGAATATGACCCATCAGGTGCGTACCCCGCTGAACATCATCACGGGTTTTGCCCAGGTGCTGCGCGACAGCATGGGACAAATGCCGGCCGAAGAGGTGAAGGCCGTCATTGACACGATGAATCACAATGCCAAGCACCTCTGTCGCATGGTGCTCATGCTCTTTGACAGCTCTGACACGGGCATTGTTGAGGAACGAAGCATCAGACGAGACATGAAGCCGGTCTCGTGTAACGAGATTGCACGTCAGTGCATTGACTTTACCCACGAACACTTCCCAACGCTGCGCATCCACTTCGAGACGACACTGGCCGATGACTGCTGTATCCTGACCAATGAACTTTACATGATGCGTAGCGTGCGAGAACTTCTATACAACTCCGCCAAGTATTCAGACGGTCAGCATGTCTGCGTGTATGTGTCGGAAACTGAAGACTGCATCCGCTTCGTTGTCGAAGATACTGGAAGTGGCATTCCTCCGACCTACCAGCCGGACATGTACGTCCCTTTCAGCAAGGTCAACGACTTGAGCGAAGGTCTTGGTCTGGGCTTGCCGCTAACCAAACGCCACGTCGACAATCTGGGTGGCAAGCTCTCGTTAGATCGTAGCTATACAGCAGGATGCCGCTTCACAATAGAGATGCCTAAGTGAAACGCCGGCACGCAATATCTTCAAATGTAACAAAACTTTTTGCCTGAAGGCGCCGCACAGCACATTGTTACACGGCGTAAAGTCTGCGTTACGCCGCAAAAAGGCTTATATCGATTTTATGTATATCTTTGCAGCATGAAAGACTTTTTCAAATCGCTTTATTTCTGAGTAAGCTTATATAGTTACTAAGAGTTAGTAGTTTTGGTATGTAAAAATTTTGAAAAGGGGGCCGACGTGAGTCTCCCCCCTTTTTTTAAGAAAGATGTAAAGTTAAACTAAAAACATATATCAATCCAATGACAAGAAAACTAAAGAAGAAGTTTCTGCTCTTCGCCGCGTTGCTCTGTCTGGCAGGGACCGGTCGTATGCTGGCACAAGCTTCACCCTCGCCACTGCATGTGGACGGACCGTTTCTGGTGAATGCTGAGGGAAGGCGCGTCAATCTGCACGGCTTTGCCCAGACGTTCAGTCCTTGGTTTAACGAGCAGGGAACAAAATGGACCAACTATGACGTGAACGGATGTCTGGCGTACAACAAGGGCATCATTGACGGCATTATGAATGGGGGATGGAAAATGACCTTCGTCCGCCAGCACATGGACCCTTACTGGAGCAACACCCCCGGCAAGCAGACCAAGGTGATTATCGACCTGCACCAGATGCCAGCCTACAAAGACGATGCTTGCACACAAATCGACCACTATGTAGACGCAAGCCATATCTACATAGCCGGATTCTGGACTACGGGCAGTGCTCCTATCTATATCAAGGATGTCTTCCTGAGTAATGACGGTATTAATCCGACAGAATCCGACAGGGATTTCCGAGTACGAGACTGGTCATTACGGAGAAGTCGTCCGCGAGTATTACACACCTGACGGCAGGAAACTCGACAAGCCTCAGCCAGGGCTGAATATTGTAAAAGTAACGGATAATAAAGGAAAAACAAAGATTATAAAAGTATGTTACAAAAGATAAAAACCGTGTTACACACGAGAAACGCCATTCGCGCGAAACCATTTATCTTTGCAGCGAAATTGCATGACTGAAATCAATTTAACGTAATTAACATAATGTAAAACAACTATGAATCAAAATCTGTCAAAATGAAGAATCTAAAGCAATTGATTAGACAGACCGCACTCATGATGATGATGCTGACGTGTAGCACTTTGCTGCACGCCCAAGGCATCAGTGTCAAGGGTACGGTAGCAGATGCAAACGGGGAACCGCTCATCGGTGCCTCGGTTGTAGTGAAGGGAAACACTTCCCTGGGTACAGTGACTGATTTCGACGGTAACTTCACGCTAAGTGTGCCTTCTGAGAATTCGGTTATTGTGTTCTCGTATGTGGGCATGACCACACGCGAGGTGAAAGTCGGCAAGCAGCGCACCATCAGGGTGACCCTGCAAGACGACACCCAGCTGGAGGAAGTGATTGTGGTCGGCTACGGCCAGCAGAAGAAAGCTTCTGTCGTGGGTAGTATTACCCAGACTGATGCCAAGACGCTGGAACGTCACAGTGGTCTGCCCTCTTTGGGTGCTGCTCTGACGGGTAACCTGCCTGGTGTTATCACAAGTGCCTCAACAGGTCTGCCCGGTGAGGAAGACCCACAAATCGTGATTCGCGGTGCTGCTACATTGGGATCCGACAGCAGCCCGTTGATCTTGGTGGATGGTGTTGAGCGTCCCATGAACACGGTGGACATCAGCTCTGTACAGAGCATCTCCGTCCTAAAGGACGCCTCTGCTACGGCTGTGTATGGTGTGAAAGGTGCTAACGGTGTTATCTTGATTACCACCAAGCGTGGTGCCGAAGGTAAGGCACAGGTACACGTTAAGGCAAACGCTACCATGAAGGTTGTGTCAAGGTTGCCTGAAAAGTATGACTCGTACGATACCTTTATGATTAAGAACGACGTGGTACAGCGTGAAACTCCCCTGTCTCCTAATGCATGGGGTTCGTTCAAGACCATGGATGTCATCAACAAGTATCGTTATCCAGCCAATGCTGAAGAGTGGGATCGCTATCCTAACGTAGATTGGCAGGACGAGTTGTTCAGAAAGAGCGCTATGTCATACAACGTAACTGCCGATGTATCAGGCGGTACCAAGGCTGTTAAGTACTTCGCTGCTGTCGACTTCACACACGAAGGTGATATCTTCAAGGAGTTCCCCAACAACCGTGGTTACAGCTCTGGTTTCGGCTACAACCGTATCAACCTGCGTTCAAACTTGGACTTCGACATCACCAAGACCACTCAGTTTACCGTTAACCTGTTCGGTTCTAATGGTGTCCGCCGTTATCCTTATGGTTCGCCCAGCGGTAGTGATGCATTCTGGGGTTCTGTTTATCGTACGGCTCCTGATGCTTTCCGTCCTGTTAACAGCGACGGTTCATATGGCTTCTACGCTCCCCGTGATGCTGACCAACCCAACTCGGTTGCCAATCTGGCTACAGCTGGTGACGAGCGCGCTACGAATACGCAGATTACCACCGACTTCATCCTGAAGCAGGAATTGGACTTCATTACAAAGGGATTGAAGTTCCAGGGTCGTCTTTCTTATGATAATACAATGTACGAGCGCGGCCGTGGTATCAATGACCAGTACAATAACCCGTTCTATAAGTACATCAACCCTGAATCTGGTGACATCAGCTACAACTCCCGCTGGAACCAGACAGAGAATACACCATACGAGGAACAGGTGCGTTGGACTACCACAGCAGGAAGTGTAGATGTAGGACGTACCTATCGTAAGTTGTATTACTCCCTGCAATTGGACTATGCCCGTCAGTTCGGCGATCATGAGGTGACAGCCTTGGGCTTGTTCAGCCGCGACACCCAATCGACTGGTAATATTTTCCCCACTTACCGTGAGGACTGGGTATTCCGTTTGACTTATAACTATGCTACACGTTATTTTGCAGAATTCAATGGTGCCTACAACGGCTCTGAGAAGTATGACAATGAGCACCGCTTCGACTTCTTCCCCGCTGTGTCTGTTGGTTGGATGCTGAGCGAAGAGCCTTTCATCAAGAAGAATGTGAAATTCCTGGATATGTTTAAGATTCGTGCTTCTATCGGTAAGGTCGGTGACGACAAGCCTGGTGCACGATGGATCTACAAAGATGAGTTTTCCTATGGTGGTCACATGAAGCAGGGTCCTGGCCAGGATGACCAGTCGCCCTATGAATTCTACAACATCATCAAGATTGGTAACCCCCAAGCACAGTGGGAAGTTGTCACGAAGCGTAACCTCGGTTTCGACTTCGGATTCTTAGGAGGTCTCGTTGCAGGTTCATTCGATATCTTCGGTGATACCCGTACTGATGTATATGTGCGTGGTGCAAACCGTGCCATTCCTTCTTATTTTGGTTTCAGTGCTCCAGATGCCAACCTCGGTGAGGTCAAGAGTCATGGTTGGGAGTTGAGCGTTCGCTTGAACAAAGTGTTTGCCAACCAGTTGCGTCTGTGGGGTAACTTCAACATTACCCACGCTAAGAACGAAGTGGTTTTCTCTGACGACCCAGCCCTGAGACCTTCATACCAGATGGGAGCAGGCTATGCTATCGGTCAGACGACCTCTTTTATAGATCAGGGTATCCTTCGCACATGGGACGATGTCATCGGTGAGACCAGCCGTGACGTCTACGATATTAACGTGCTTCCTGGTGACTATCGTATCATGGACTTTAATGCCGATGGTGTCGTTAACTCAGATGACCGTGCTCCTTATAAATATACGGGTACGCCAGAGAATACCTATAGTGCAACAATTGGTGCCGAGTGGAAGGGCTTCAGTATCACTTGCCAGTTCTATGGTGTTAACAACGTTACCCGTTATATCGGCTTCCCCAGCTTCTATGGCGCTACCAACTCCTTGTTCAAGGAGGGTAGCTATTGGACTAAGGAGTCTGGATCTGGTATCCCCTTGCCTCGCTGGACCACAGAAGAAGGTACTGGTCACGAGGGTACACGCTATTTGTACGACGGCTCTTTCGTGCGTCTGAAGAATGCTGAGATTGCCTATACCTTCACCCAGAGCTGGTTGAAGAAAGTAGGTCTTAACCGCATGAAGGTATATCTGAATGGTGACAACCTGTTGTTCTGGTCAGACATGCCTGACGACCGTGAGTCTAACTTCAGCGGTGCTGCTACTTCTGGTGCATATCCTACAGTACGCCGCTTCAACTTAGGTATTGACTTAAACTTCTAAAATACGCGTATTATGAAAATCAAACAATATATTTCATGTTCTCTTCTGCTTCTGGCAGCATTGACGCTGAATACCAGTTGTAAGGAATATCTGGATAAGGAGCCGATAAGCGATATTGATCCTACACAGCCCTATCTGAATTTCCGCAACTTCCAGGGTTTTGTAGAGGAACTTTATGCCGCCATGCCCATCATGACGGGTCACCAATACCATAGTTGCTGGAACTTCGGTGAAGACGACTACTGGGAACCCACTGAGACTCGTATGCTGACCTATGCCATCGACCAGGGTAATTACTGGGGATGGAACGAGTGCTTCTATTCCTATTTCAAGGAGAAGCAGGATGGAATGAATACAGCTACCGGCGACCGCATGATAAACAATGTATCCTCCAAGGGCTATCTCTACGGCCTCTGCTGGTTCGGTATCCGTAAGGCTAACATTGGTCTTGCCAACCTTGACAAGATGGTGGATGCTACACAGGAGGAGAAAAACTTTATTGCCGGACAGCTCTATTTCTTCCGTGCTTGGAACCACTTTATGCTGATGCAGTACTGGGGAGGTATTCCCTATCTGGATCGTGCACTGTCATCCAGTGAGACCTATACCTTGCCTCGCCTGAGCTATCAGGAGACTGCAGAAAAAGCTGCTGAAGACTTCCAGAAGGCTGCTGACTTGCTGCCTATTGACTGGGATCAGACAGCTACTGGTAAGACAACCCTTGGTAAGAATGTTATCCGTATTAATAAGGTAATGGCACTGGCCTATCTGGGCAAGGACCTGCTTTGGGCAGGCAGCCCCATGATGAACCAGGAATCTACTGGCAATGCTACTTATAATGCAGAATTCTGCAAGCGTGCAGCTGATGCCTTTGCTCAAGTGCTGAAGATTTGCGATGAGACAGGTATCTATGAGTTGGCTGACTTTGATCACTACTCAGATATCTTCTACACCTACAAGCAGAACAAGGTGAATGGTGTGAAGGAGGTCCTCTTCTATGAGAACATGGCAACCTGCCACGTGGGTGTATGGCGTTGGAACCTTGTCAACGACTGGCGTCCACCATTGATCAATAACTCTGGTATCAAGTGCTATCCTGCTGCCAACTATACCGACTACTTCGGAATGGCGAATGGTCTGCCTATCCCTGACATCACTAAGCCCGATGCTGCCAGCGGATACGATCCCGAGTATCCCTATAAGGATCGTGACCCACGCTTCTACACTAACTTCATTTATGATGGTGTGAAGACAGTAAAGGATGGCAGCAAGATACTGACGAAGGAAGGTCTGCCCGACGAGCGTAAGCAGTATGCCAGCATGTTCGAGGGTGGCTTGTATCGTACGGACACCCCGTCAAAGTGCTGTTTCACTGGCTATATGAACATGAAGTTCACCTCTCAGTATATGAATGACTTTGACGACTACAAAGAAGGCAATGTACTTGTAATGCCACTTGTCCGTTTGGCTGATGTTTACCTGATGTATGCTGAGGCTACTGCCAATGGCTATGGTTCTGCTACTGCTACCGCTTCAGGCTATGGTCTTACCGCTGTTGGTGCTGTCGATATAATTCGCGACCGTGCCGGTGTCGGTCATGTGGATGCTAAGTTCTTAGGCAGCGTTGACCAGTTCATGAGCGAGGTTCGACGTGAGCGTGCCGTTGAGCTCTCTTTCGAGGGACACCGCTTCACTGACCTGCGCCGCTGGCTCTTGCTTGACAAGGCTCCTTACAATAAGAAGACTGCCGTTTATTTCGACCGAGCTGCCGACCAGACTGATAAGGAACGTTATGAAAATCCTAAGAATAATCACGTATTGAACCTGCGTGAGGTCGTGCTCACCGAGCGTCATTACTCACTGCCCAAGCACAACTGGTTCCCCTTCCCGAAGAAGGATGTCCAGATGTATCCTGAGTTCAAGCAGAACCCTGGCTGGGAGTAACGAAGTGAAAAGTGTAAAGAGAAAAGTGAACAATTAAGAATTAGAATCGTTATGAAACTATATAAATCATTTGCTTTACTGATGCTTGGCGGCCTGATAGCTCCAAGTACAGTAGCAAGGGCACAGGAAACGACCGATACCACACAAGTCAATGTGGCTTTCGGCACTCAGGCCAAAGAGGATATCCTCGGTGGTGTCAGCGTTGTCAATGTGTCTGAATTGATGAAGAAGGATTATTATACCAGTAGTCTTGGCGAGATCTCCGGTCTGATAGCTGGCTACAACGGTAGCGTATGGGGGCAGAATGCTCTTGTTCTCGTTGACGGGGCTCCCCGTGATGCTTCTTACGTGAATCCTACCATGATTGAGTCGATTACCGTGCTGAAGGCTGCCAGTGCTGTCGCTCTCTACGGCAGTAAGGGTGCTAAGGGTGTTATTCTCATCACCACCAAGCGCGGTAAGGCTCAGCCCCTGCGTGTTGACGTTCGTGCCAATACGGGTCTCTATTTTGCGAAGCGCTATCCCCAATACCTGGGTGCTGCTGAGTATATGACACTATACAACGAAGCTCGTGCCAACGATGGTTTAGCTCCTCAGTATGATGCAGCTACCATCTACAACACGGCTGCCGGTGTGAATCCCTATCGCTATCCCGATATGAACTTTTACACCAGCGAGTTCTTGCGCAAGGCTTATAACCGCAGCGATGCCACTGCTGAAATCAGCGGAGGTAACGATCGTGCCCGCTACTATGCCAATATGGGTATCCAGTACAACAGTTCGATGATCAAATACGGTGATAAGAAGAAAGACGACGACCTGAACCTGAATGTCCGTGCCAATGTGGACATGAAGATTACCGACTGGCTGACGGGTTACACCAATGCTGCCATGAAGTTTGAAAACAACTATGGTGGTCGTGGTGACTTCTGGAATGCCGCAGCCAATATGCGTCCTAACTGGTATTCACCCTTCCTTCCCATCAGCATGATGGACCAGAACATCGATGCTATCAGCTCTACCGTTAAGTCGAGCATGAACACCATTGACGGTCAGTACCTGCTCGGTGGTAACAATGCCAACCAGACAACGGTTTATGGCGATATGTTGAAGGCTGGATACATCAAGAGCCGCATCCGTACCTTCATGTTCGATATCGGTCTGAAAGCTGATCTGAGCAGCGTTCTCAAGGGTCTTACCTTCAGTGTTGTTTATAACATCGACTATTGGTACAACTACAACGAGGCTTGGAAAGAGAACTATGCTACCTATGACCCCATTTGGTCTAATATGAATGGTAAGGATGTCATTATTGGTCTGACCAAGTACGGTGATGACAACCATGGAACATCTGAGTACATCGGACAGAGCTTTGATATGCAGACTTCAACCATGCGCTTCCAGTTCGACTATGCCAACAGCTTCAATCAGCACAACATCGCTGCCAAGCTGCTGGGCTGGGGATACCAACAGCAGACATCTCGTGACGAGAACCATGACGGCGGTAGTGACTACCACCGTGTAAGCAATGCCAACCTTGGTTTCCTCGTTGACTACAACTACGCTCACAAGTATTATGCTGAGTTCAGTGGAACATTGACGCATTCTGCCAAGCTAGCGGAAGGCCATCGTAACGCTTTCTCTCCTTCAGTCGCTTTAGGCTGGCGCATTAGCAGCGAGAATTGGTTCAAGGAGAATGTGAAGTTCGTTGATAACCTGAAACTCACGGCTGCTTATTCTTGCCTGAATCAGGATATCGACCTGAATGAATGGTACATGTATCAAGGTTCATACAACGTTCGTGGTACTTGGTACACTTGGCGCGACGGTGATCAGGGTGGTTACTCGAATACCTCTAACCGCGGTGAGAACCTTGACCTGAAGTTCATCAAGCGTAAGGAATGGCGTATCGGTCTGGAGGGTAGCCTGCTCAACCGCATGATTACCTTCGACTTCAACTACTTCAATCAGTTGACCGATGGTCTTATTACCAATGGTAGTTCGACGATTTATCCCTCTTTCTTCTCAAGTATTGGCAGCTTCCTGCCCAACACCAACTTCAATGCCGACAAGCGCAGTGGTTTCGATTTCGATGTCCGTTTGAACAAGCAACTCGGTAAAGTGGATGCAACGCTTGGCTTGGTAGGTACATACTACAGTGCCAAGGCTGACAAGCGCGACGAGGTATGGGCAAACGACTATCAGTATCGTGCTGGCCATAACCTCAGCACAGCTTGGGGTTATGAGTGCGAGGGCTTCTTCAACGACGAAGCAGAAATTGCTAACCACGCTAAGCAGAAATTCGGCGAGGTTCGCCCTGGTGACTTGAAGTATAAGGATCAGAACGGTGATAATGTCATCGACTCTAGGGACCAGATTGACTTGGGTAAGGGTGCTGCACCTTTCTTCTACGGTGTCAACCTGACTTTGAAGTGGAAGAACTTCACGTTCTTTGCACTGGCAACAGGCCAGGCAGGCGGTATTGCTTTCAAGAACAATGCTTACTATTGCCCAAGTGGCGACAGTAAGTACAGTATCTATGCTCGTGAGCGTTGGACTCCGGCTACTGCTGCTACAGCAACCTATCCTCGTCTGACAACCTATAGCAACCAGAACAACCGCCAGACTTCTTCGTTCTGGAAATATTCCACCAACCGCTTCGACCTCAACAAGGTACAGGTAACCTACGACATGCCTGAAGACTGGTTCGAAGGCAAGTTCGTCAAGGGCTTGAGCGTTTATCTGAGTGGAGAGAGCCTGCTGACCATCTCTGGCGAGCGCGAACTGATGGAGACTACCATTGGAGCAATGCCCCAGTGTCGTTTCTACAACCTTGGTGTAAAGGTGAACTTATAATCATATAATAATAGACATTTCAGATATGAAAACAATCAGAATATATAAGCTTGCTGCCATGGGGCTCTTGCTGTCGTTTGGACTGACCAGTTGCGACGACCTTTTGGAGCCTGCACAGGAAAATCTGAAGAACTTGGAGGAGACTCAGAAAGAGTCATCATCCGTACGCGGTTTCCTGACCAATGCCTACCGTGTGCTGCCTGCATATTACGACAATAGCGACTATGCTACCGATGATGCCGTAACCAACCAGAAGGATAATGGTTTCCTGCTGGTGGCTACTGGTGGTTGGACAGCTGACAATGGCATTCTCAGCCGTTGGAATGACTCTTATGCTGCCATTCAGTATGTCAACCTGTTCCTGAAAACCCGTGAAGGTCAGCAGTATGTGAAGAACCTGACCGTAAACGAACTGCTTACCCAGCGTTTGTTGGGTGAGGCTTATGCCCTGCGTGGTATTCACCTCTACTACCTGCTACGTGCTCATGCTGGTTTTACCACCGATGGTGTCTTGAAGGGTGTGCAGTTGTTCGATGGATTTGTTGATACAAACAGCGATTTCAACCAGTCTCGTGCTTCATTTGCCGACTGTGTCAACAAGGCACTGGCCGATTTTGACGAGGCTGAGAAGTATCTGCCTTTCGACTATAATGACATCAGCAACGAGTCTGACATTCCTGCTAAGTTCCGTAACATCACTACCGACCCCTCTATCTATAATCAGGTGATGGGTAATAAGTCTCGTCAGTTGGTTAATTCACAGATCGTAGAGTCTTTCCGTTCACGTCTGTTGTTGCTGGCTGCAAGTCCTGCTTTCAAGGCAGAAACCAATCCTTTCACCTGGGCTGAAGCAGCTGACGCTGCCGCCACTGTCATTGACAATCTTGGTGGTGTCAGTGCTCTGCCTTCCAATGGTATTACCTATTATACCAATGGGGACATTGAGAATATTAAGGAAGGTTCTAATCCTGCTGAGATTCTCTGGCGTTCTAACTGGGAAGACAACTCTACTACTCAGGAGTCTGAGAACTTTCCTCCCTCACTCTTTGGCAATGGTCGCATGAACCCCACTCAGAACCTGGTTGATGCTTTCCCCGCAGCCAATGGCTATCCTATCAGCGACAATCGTTCTGGCTATGATGCTCAGAATCCCTTTGCCAATCGTGACCCCCGTTTGGACACCTACATCATCCACGATGGAAGCATTGCAGGTGTTGACGGTGCCGTTATCCGCACGGGTAGCCAGTCGGGTACTGACGACGGTATCGACAAGGTGGAGAGCAAGTCAACCCGTACAGGTTACTACATGAAGAAGCGTCTGCGCATGGATGTCAACTGCAAACCATCTGCAACCTCAGGTAAGAGACACATCACTCCACGTATCCGCATGACGGAGATTTTCCTCAACTATGCTGAGGCTGCCAACGAAGCTTGGGGTGCCAAGGGTACTGGCAGTCATGGCTATTCTGCTTACGACATTATCAAGGCCATCCGCCAGCGTGCTGGTATCACTGATACTGGCTATCTGGACGAGTGTGCAGGAGATCCAGCTAAGATGCGTCAGCTGATTCGTAACGAGCGTCGTTTGGAACTCTGCTTCGAGAGCTTCCGCTTCTGGGATCTGCGCCGTTGGAAGGCTGACCTCACAGAGGCAGCTCGTGGTCTTGACATCAACGAGACTGTCAGCGGAACTACTTATACTCCGCTCAACAATGTTGAGGTACGTTCATTCCAGCCTTTCCAGACCTACGGTCCTATTCCTCAGTCTGAAGTGCTGAAGTATGGTAACTTGGAGCAGAATGACGGATGGAAGTAAAGTGAAATATGAATCGTAAAAAATAAAAATGTAAAGTTATGAAAACCAATAATATCAAATCATTACTCCTCGCAGGTATCGTGAGCTGTGGCTTGGCCACAGGTCTCACCTCCTGCAAGAGCGGTGATCAAGAATTCCCTGACTACATTTACCAGACGTGCTACTTTTCCAAGCAGTATCCTCTTCGCACCGTAGAGCTGGGTAATGACCCCTATGTGGACCTGACACCTGACAATCAGCATAAGGTTCAGATTCAGGCTGCCATGGGTGGCGCCTATAACAACCGTCAGGACATTAATATCAGCATCTTAGTTGATCCATCAGCTTGTGATGGTGTCACCTTCGCAGACGGCACACCCGTCACCGTGATGCCCAGCAACTATTACGAGCCTCTGCCCAACAAGATTACTATTCCTTCCGGTCAGGTAACTGGTGGTGTTGATGTTCAGCTCACTGATGCTTTCTTTGCTGATCCCAGATCAACAACCAACTGCTTTGTCATCCCCGTTCGTATGACAGAAGCAACTGGTGTTGACCACATTCTTGAAGGCAAGGACTTCGTTCTCTATGCTGTCAAGTATGTTAACCGCTATCATGGCGAGTACATCCTCAATGGCGATACTTACGGAAGTGGTGTCTTCGTGACTACCGCTTCTCTCAACAAGGCGCTGATGGTTTATGCTGCCAAGGATGCTGCTGGTAAGGCACACAATTGTGAACTACAGTTGAACTTTGGCGATGATGGTAAGTGCACTGTTACCACGAGTGATCCTAATTTCACCGTTACCGGCACCGGTCACTTTGTAGAAGCTGACGAAAGCCAGTTGGTTGGTGCTCGCCATCCTGACACCATGTATCTCGATTTCACGGTTAAGTCCAACGACAATGCGCTCAAGATTGATGTTACTGAAAAGTACGTACTGACGCTTAAAAGCCGTGGTGTTAAACCAGTTAATAATTTCCAGCAATAAAGAAACGAAAAAGCTATGAAACAGAAATTTTATTCAATCAGCTTGTTTCTGAGCCTCTTCACAGCTACGGCTCTGCTGACGGCCTGTGCTGATGAGTTCGACACTAACTATCAGGTCGAAAAGCCTGCTTCTGTAGTCGAGGCTGAGAAGTTGGCTCAGTATGAAACTTTGGTGTCATATGTTGATGCTGAAAAATTCCGTTTGGGCAATACCCTGGCGTCTGCCGATCTGGATGGAAAAACAGCTGCAGCTTCGCTGACACTGTCAAACTTCAACGAAGTAACCATTCCTGATCTCTTTCTTCACAGCAAGCAGGTGGATAACGAGGGTAAGATTGATGTGCTCGTTGCTTCTTCCTTAGTTGCTGATGTCAGCGAGAAGGGTATCAACATTTTCTCTTCTCCTCTCTGTGCCAGCACCAACGTCAATACCACCTATCTGACAAAGCTCATCGAGCCACAGACAGTCGAAGAAGATGAGAAAACGGGTTATGATGTCATTGACTTTGAAAATGATGATCTAGGTAAGACTTATCCTTTGCAGAAGGCTACAGGTGAAGAAGGTAAGGGTAAAGCGGTGGTTGAGAATGATCCCGCTGGTGTGTCTGGTCATGTTATTCATGTTACAAAGACCAATAACAGCTACCCAGCTATTACCTTTAAGTTCCCAGAAGGACGTAAGTTAGGTGATTACTCTGAGTTTACGCTCGACTTCATGGCTAAGAACAGCACTGCCCTTAATCAGAAATTGTTCGTTGCTGTGGGTGGTAAGAATGCAGAGTTCAAGAGTGCTAAAGAATTTGGGTGTGCTCAGAATCAGTGGGGACGTGGTGTGATAGTAATCGATTTCGCAGCATTGGCTTTCTCTGACGAACAGAAGCAACAAACAGAGGTGACGGTTGTTCTCGGTCCGAAGTTGCTGAACTGTGACTACCTGATTGACAACATCTCCTTTAAGTATAAGTATAAGCCTACCTATCAGGTAGAGAAGACTGAGGAGGAGAAGTACCAGATTATCAGTGGTGCACTCAATGACTACATTACAGCCGCTATGGAAGCAGCACCTTCTATCGACAGCTGGGCAGTAGCCGATTGCCCTGTCACTTCTGCTTCTGACCTGATTTGGAAGCAGACCATGGGCGACACCTATTTCGGCAATGCAGCACATTTGATGCACGAACAGCGCCCTGATGCCAAGTTGTTTGTCAGCGAATACCTGATGGATGCTGATGTACGTGCAACGTTCTTACATCTTCTGAACGCTAATGCGGTTGGTATGAACCAAATCAATGGTATCGACGCAATCGTTTCTGTTGATGCGGCTACATTTGATGCACAAGCTTTTGCCACCATGTTGACTGAACTGGCAGCCACCGGCAGGCAGATTCGCCTGACCATCCAGAATGTCACTGGCAGCAGCGATGCCGAGGCCGCGCAGGCTCTGACACAGGTGGTTACCGCCTACAAGCAGAAGGTACAGGGTGCCCAGCAGTATGGTATCAATTTCCAGGCAGTCACAGAATCTGCCAGCAACGTAGGTTTGTGGACCACTGGTTTCAACCGTAAGTCAAGCTATGCATCAGTAGCAGAAGCTCTGAAATAACCCTCTTTTTTGTCCGGACAAAGCCCTTGTCCGGACAAAAATCTTTCGTGTAACAATCCGCAAAGTATATGTAACATAACATAATGTTGTTTCTACGGAAATCACATAACTTTGCACCGTCGAAAGGCAAAAATCAAATTTCAAACATAAAATTTATTATTAACTAATTTTTATTGACGTATGAAAAACTTTACTAAATCAGTACTCGTTGCTATCGCAATGATGGCAGGTGTAACAACAGCAAGTGCGCAAGACAATGGTTGGATGGATCCAGAACAGTGGGTAGAGGTAACTTCTGACATGTGGCATCAGTGGGGTAGCGAAGCAGATCCTACACATTGTAAGGGTGATGCTGTCATTACTGGTGAGATGTCTCCCGCATGGAATCTGAATTCAGAGATTGGTGCTGGTGCTTGTATCCTTGGTGCCGAGAACGTAACATGGAACTTGTATGCTGACCTTTCTGGGTATGACAAACTGATTCTGTTTGGCGCTGGTGGTCCTGGTTGCCGTGTAATGTGTAACCGTATCATCGACGAAGGAGCCTGGAAGAACCTCGTTATAGGATTCAATGCTGATGACCCCCATTGGAATGCTGATCTTGAGTGTTTGGTTATCGACCTGAGCGAGTTCAAGACAATGGCTTGTACTGCCAATGGCGAAGGCGACTCAGAAGGTGTTAAGACTGGCGACGAGCGCGTTGACGATTTCGTTCACCTGCACTGTCTGAAGAACGCCTGGGGTGGCAACTTCCCTGTTACCGTTTCTGGTATCTACGTTTGGAAGGCTGGTGGTGCAACCGCTATCAAGACCGTAAAGAGCGAGACCGCAGCAGAAGACGGTGTATACTACAACCTGCAGGGTCAGCGTGTTGACAACCCCACCAAGGGTCTGTTCATCCACAACGGCAAGAAAGTAATCCTGAAATAATCATACTATAATCACATGGTATTATGCATTCGCCGTTCAGAATGTCTGGACGGCGAATGTCTTTTAAGAACTAAAACGACGATGACAACACCCCACTCTCACTACTACCTCAGGCACAGCATGCTACTGCTCACACTGTTGTGGATGACCTGTCAACTACAGGCTAACCAAGTGCTGAGAGTAAACAGCCAGCAGGGCAGCTTCCCCCTATTTGCCCAGGGGCGGGCGGCTTCCATCTGTGTATCTGCCAACGAGCCGTTGGTAGTTCAGAAGGCCGTTTCCCTGTTAGCCGACGATGTGGAACGGGTGACCAAATGCCGTCCAGAAATCGACCGACAAATGGATCGGCTGAACATCGTTGTTGGCACCATTGGGCAAGACCCCTCCATAGACCGCCTTATTCAAAAATACCATATTGACATCACATCTATCCGCGACCGCTGGGAATGTTTTCTGCTGAAGGTCATCGACCACCGTCTGCTCATTCTGGGCAGCGACCCTCGGGGAACGGCCTACGGAGTGTTCACCCTCAGCGAGGCTCTGGGAGTCTCGCCTTGGTACTGGTGGGCTGACGTACCCGTAGTACAAAGACAGACCGTCTATATCGATGCCGACTACATATCCTCCACGCCCAGCGTGAAGTATCGGGGCATCTTCATCAACGACGAGGACTGGAGCCTGAAGCCCTGGGCCTCCAATCACTTTGAAAAAACATTGGGCGACATCGGCCCACGAACATACGCCAAGGTCTGCGAACTGCTGTTGCGCCTGAAGGCCAACATGCTGGCACCAGCCATGCACTCCTGCACCGGAGCCTTCTACTCCCATCCTGAGAGCAAGCAGGTGTGCGACTCCTTTGGCATCATCATCACCACCAGTCACTGCGAGCCCCTACTCCTGAACAATGCAGCAGAGAGTGAATGGAACCAACAACGCGATGGTGACTGGAACTACAGCACCAATCGCCAGACCATTCTTCGCAAGTGGAACAACCGTCTGGCTGAGACATCAACCTACGAAAATATTTACACCGTTGGTATGCGCGGACTGCACGATGCCGGACTGCGAGGCAACTTGTCCATGCCAGCACGCGTACAACTGCTTGATACCGTCATCCGCGACCAACGCCGACTCCTGGAGCACCACCTCAAGCGTCCTGCAGCGGACATTCCCCAGATATTCGTCCCCTACAAGGAGACCATGGACATCTATGAGAACGGCTTGCGTGTTCCTGATGACATTACCCTGGTGTGGGTGGACGACAACTACGGCTATATGAAACGTGTGTCCACTCCCGAGGAGCAACGCCGTCAGGGCGGCTCGGGTGTCTACTACCACTTGTCATACCTGGGCACTCCCCACGACTATCTGTGGCTCAACACCACCCCACCCGTCCTGATGTACGAAGAGTTGAAGAAAGCCTACGACACAGGTTCCGACCGCTACTGGCTGCTCAACGTGGGCGACATCAAACCCATGGAACTGGGCATACAGACCTTCATGGACATGGCGTGGAACTTCCCTGCCTTCGACATTGAAATGGCCAACCGCTATCAGTCACAGTGGCTGAACCGATTGTTTCCAACCATATCGGCCGACCAGCTACAGTCATTACTCGACACTTATTACCAACTGGCATGGAGCCGCAAACCCGAATACATGGGTTGGGAATATGAGTGGGACGAGCCTTGGCGCACCCGGCTGCGCCCCACCGAGTACTCGTTCCGACACTATGGCGAGGCCCAGCAGCGACTGGCTGACTACCAGCGCATCAGCGACGAGGCCGAGCGCCTAAGCGACGGCACTGCCGCCTACTTCGAACTGGTGCAATACCCCGTGCAGGCTGCCTGTCAGATGAACCGCAAGTTCCTCATGGCACAACTCAACCAAGAACTGCACGCCCAACAGCGCTATGCCGAGGCCAACTGGGCTGCCCGACAGATGGAAGCTGCCTATGACAGCATCAATACGCTCAACAATCGATACAACAGTCAGGGAAACGGCAAGTGGCAGGGCTTCATGGCCGTGCCCGAGGGATTCTGCGCCCTCTACCACCAGAAACCTGACGTAGCCTATACCGAAGGAGCCGGCAAGCGACCCTACAACCTCCAAACATCGCACTCCACCCTCCCCAAAAACTGTTACACCATCCCCCTGGAGCACTTCCGCTACAAGACCGACGGCATAAAACTTATCCGCGGCGTGGGTTACGACTGGCAGGTAGTGCAACTGAACAGCGGCGAGGTGAGCTACGATTTCCCGGCTGTTGACCGCGACACCATCGACGTGACACTCACCACCCTGCCCTTCTGGCCCCTCTATGCAGGCAAGAGCAACCGTCTGGGCATCAGTGTCGACGGCAGTCCCATGCAGGTGTTCGAAAACCACTTCAAGGAGTGGGGCCCACGTTGGAAGGAGCAAGTACTGCGCAACGGAGCCGTCTGCCACTTGCGTTTTGCCGTTGACCAGCACCAGCCAAGCCATGCTATCACCTTCCACTGCATGGATGCTGGCCAGATGCTTCAGCGCGTCATCATCGACTGGGGCGGCCTGCAACCCTCCTATTTAGGACCCAACCCAAATAAAAAATATAATAGAAAATAATAGCAACATGAGAAGAATCATCTTTACCCTCAGTCTGCTGCTGACAATCTGCTTACAGACAGCATCAGCGCAACAGCGCAGACCTATCGACAATGAACATCCCTTGTGGCTTGTGCATGTCGATGTCTGGAACCAGGCCGACCCACAGAAAATCATCGACCTCATACCAAACGACATCAAGCCCTATGTCTGCATGAACCTCTCGCTGTCGTGCGCCTACGACACGCAGTACAATGTCTACAAAATGCCGCGATGTGCCGTGCGCACCTGGAAGTCGTGGGCCACGGTGTGTCAGCAGAATGGACTCTGGTTTACCTGTCAGCCTGCCAGTGGCGGTCATACCCACATTCAGGACGACGACCTCGTCACCTTCGAGTACTTCTTCAAACACTATCCCAATTTTCTGGGCTGGAACTATGCCGAGCAGTTCTGGGGCTTTGATGAGCCTGGTGACAAGAGCTCATCACAGCAGACCACCCGTTGGGCGCTGTTTGCCAAACTGGTTGAGATGTCACACCAGTATGGCGGCTTCCTGACCATCAGCTTCTGTGGTAACATCTGGAGTCACCCGCTGAACCCGCTTGGTGAGATGAAGCGCGAGCCCAAACTGTTGGAAGCCTGCCGCAAATATCCCGAGGCTATCCTGTGGCTCTACAAGTACACCACCTCCAGCTGTTTCTACAACAACGAGAGTGTGTCCTGGTCGCCCTTCGTCAGCGGACTGGCCAAGAACTACGGCGTGCGCTACGACAACTGCGGATGGAACGGGGCCATGGAGGCCATCTTTGGCGAAAACAACGGCAAGAAATATCCCGTCAGCGCTGGCATCGGCACCATCATGGAACAGACGGGCATCAACGGCGGTGCTGTCTGGGACGGCCCGGAACTCATCTGGACCGAGGACTTCCAGAATCTTAGCAATACGACGGTCGATGGCTATTCGCGCCGCCAATGGGGTCGCTTCCCTGGCTTTGAGAAGATATGGATTGACATGTTCCGCAAGATCCTTGACGGCACGCTGCACATCCCTTCACGCAAGGAGGTCATCGACCACACCAAGATAGCCATCATCAACGACATTGACGGTCGTCAAAGCAGTGGTGATGTCCCGGACAACGAGAACAAATATGCTGCTTGGGGCAACCTCTATGACGGACTCTACAAGCAAACTGATCCTCTGAACCGCGGCAACGGCCAGTGGATGGACAACCTGTGCTATTTCAAGAAGACCGGACGCTATGGCACCATCCCCGTCTGCCTGGAGTTGGCCGATGATTTGGCCAGGAGCATCCCCGTGCAGGTGAAGAAGTCGGAGCGCAGTAAGCGCTGGCCTACACTCGCTAAGAAGACTGCCGAGTATGACGAGCAGTATCCTGAGATATCCACTGGCGACCTCTTCGTGGCGCGTATGGGTAACCAGTTGGTTACCTACACACCGTACAGCTATCTGAACAGCAAGACTACGGCAGAGGCTACCATACCTCTGCAATACAACACTTGCGAAGCCTTAAAGCTGAACTACAACAAGCTGTCGAGCGGACTCATCCGTGAATATGCAGACCACATCGACCTGTATCTGAATAATTTCCGTACCGACACCACCAGCTTGGTTAAGGACTACATCACCCTGACTGGAGCCACTGCAGAACCTACCTATACTGTCAACAAGCGTGCCGGCACAACCTGCATTTCCAAGAAGACGTGGGACGAGGAGACCAAGACCTTCACCCTCGAACTGTCACACCGCGGACCCGTCGATGTCAGCATAGCCTGCGCGGGAGCCAACCAGCGCACGCTGACTGCCACAGCCCCCACAGCACTTAGCCTACCCCAGCAGCCTGCCGAGTATCGCGGCCCCATCATCATCGAGGCGGAGGACATGGACTTCAAGAGCGTCGCCGAGGTCTATACCAACAATTATGGCTACTACAAGCCCGACATGCACGACTTTGCGGGCAACGGCTTCGTACGCATGAGAACCGGCAAGTCGGGTTCGTTGCGCCATCGCCTGACCCTTCGTCAGGGTGGTGAATACACTATCACCGTGCGCTATATGAACACGAATCCGGCAGGTGAGATGGTTGTCTCAGTGAATGGTACTGAGAAAACCGTACTGCTTAACACCACAGAGAAGAACCAGTGGCTGAAGGCTTCGGTTCCGGCCACACTGAACGAGGGCACCAACGAGTTGCTCCTCAACAATGTCAACGGCGTACCCGCCTATATCGACCAGGTCATCTATACCCCCGCAGGCACTCCTGCCGAGAAGTTCCTCGTCACCGTTCGCGAAGATGAGCATGGTGCACTGACACCCGACAAGGACCAGGCTGCCGAGGGTGAGACTGTCACCCTGAAAGTTACTGCCGACGAGGGTTACCAGCTGAAAGAACTGCGCATCGTCAACTCCGTGTTCTACTCCATGGACAAGACAATTACCATCGATCCTAACAGCGACGAGATTACCTTCACCATGCCTGACGATAATGTCACCCTGCAAGCTGTATTCGTTGATGTCACCTCCTTTGGCAAGCTTGATTTCAGCAATACGTTGGCAGGTGCTATTCCCGAAGGCTGGGTGTGCTTGCAAGAGAATAATGAGACACACCAGTACCCCAACACTTATGGACAGGGAGCCCGTACCTTCGCCGGCTTTACCGGTTATCAGGGCAAGGCACTCTACTGGCGTGAAGAATATGCTGA
>CAMOWH010000004.1:0-47065 GCA_946628315.1 uncultured Prevotella sp. | reverse complement strand
CCTTCGGGGTTTCTATAGCAGAATCATATCAGATGAGATGTGTATAAAGAGTAGTTGAAGGGGAGGGGAGCGGCTCCGCTTTCGATGCCCGTAGGCATTCCCCTCCCTTCAAGGGGAGGGGTTGGGGGTGGGGTCTGTATTGTTATTATTCGTGTTTGCTTTCGGCGATTCGAAAAGTTTGCTGCAAAGTTACACTTTTTTGCGAATTTCAAACCTTTTGCCAGAATTATTGAATTTTTTTGTGACATCAGCTCATTCCGGCACACGCGCATATCTGCATGCGATGTCCTTGTGCAGCCCGTACCGCAGGTCTCCTCGCGCGTGCGCGCGAATATGCGCACGCGCGTGAGCGATTTTTTGGTTGCACCGAGATTGTGTATCAGATAGTTACGCGCGTTTCATTTTGGTTGCACCGGTGAACAGTTTGGTTGCACCGGTGAACAGTTTGGTTGCACCGGTGGAGGCGGACGCTCGGCCGGATTTGCAATCCGGCCGCACCGAGTATAAGCATTTGTAATGCGATTATCGGACTGCAAGTCCTAATACTCAATGCGGTCGGATTGCAAATCCGACCGGGAGTCAGATGGAATAGCAAAACAAGTTGTTTTGCAAAAAAAGCGGCCCACTTTTTTTCACGAGCGGCCCACTTTTTTTCACGAATGGCCCACTTTTTTTCACGAGCGGCCCGCTTTTTTTTGTCCCAGGCCCTGGGACGTTTCTGAGGAGCCCGCATTTTTTCACGAGCGGCCTGCAATTTGAAAAATATAGATTCAGAACCCTGAAAAAGGGCCTAACTTGCTGATAATCAGTCACGGTGCAATCAAGATTTGTCAAAACTATATAATTATCCGTAACTCGCTGATAATCAGCCTCGGTGCAACCAAAAAGTCACTCACGCGCGTGCGTATATACACGCGCGCGAGTACCTCAATCACATTGCCTTTATTTTCTCTTGGGCGACAATAATCGCATCGTTGCAGAGGTCACGTTCCTTCTCATCCTCGACAGCAGCAATAATCTTATCTGCCAGCCATAGAGTCAGCATCTCCTTTTCATCCTGATGCAGATATTCCGCAAGTTTGATGACCTGCTCACGCTCTTTAATCTTATTTCCGAGTAACATATCTATGTCACTTTTATTTGTCTTCTTTCGTATTTTCAAGTAGTAAATTTAACTGAGTTTGAAGTTCTTCACGATTAGGAAGATAAAGTTGGTAGCGTGCAGCAAAAAGTTGGTTATCTATACCCTGAAGAGCATATTCCATCAGTAGCTCATCTTTTCTTGTGCCTAAAACAATACCTATGGGAGGATTATCGTCAGGTTGACAAATCTCATTCTTGAAGTAATTCAGATAGAGATTCATTTGACCGATGTCCCCATGCTTTATCTCTGCTCGTTTCAAATCAATCAACACATAACATTTCAATATCGCATTGTAGAAGACCAAATCCACTTTGAAACGTCTACTTCCTATTGGTATGACATATTGTCGTCCCATAAATGCGAAGCCCCTTCCCAACTCCAATAGGAACTGTTCCATATAAGTTTTCAGAGCCTTCTCCAGTTCGGATTCCTTATACCGTTTCCTCTGTGGTATGCCAGTAAACTCTAAAACGTATGGGTCGTGGATAATATCTGATGGCGAATGAACTTGATGTCCTTCATGTGCTAGAGCAAGTATGCCTTTTTTATCTGTACTAAGCGCAAGTCTCTGGAAGAGAGACGATTTCATCTGACGTTTCAATTCTCTGACTTTCCATCTCTCTTTGATGCATTCCTGCATATAGAACTGCATTTCCAAAGAGTCTTCACATTTGAGTAGTTCAAAATAATGACTCCACGTCAATTGGTGAGACAGCGTCTCACATTTTGGAAACGTAAGATACAGCTTGCGCATATAGGTAAGGTTAGAGGATCAGTGGTGTGCCATGTTCCAAGCTAATGGTGGAGACCGCCACAAATACATCGGCCTGAAAACAGCTTTGGAAACAGCGGGTGGAGATCCATTGAAGATGAACACATATTACTGGACATCCTCGGAGGGTCTTGTCGGTGTACTCTGTATGCAAGTCATCTACAATACGGCCAACGAAGAGGTGATTTCTTTCGAAGAAAGCTATTCAAACAGCGACCACTATGTCCGAGCCTGCCTCGCTTTCTGACCGGACACACTAATGCACATCAGGTGCAACAGCCATCCGTTCAGCAAAAGCAAACACAAAACGACAAGACACCATCTACTCCCTCAACGGCACTCGTCGCCATGCGATGAAGAAGGGTATTAGCATCATAAATGGGAAAAAGGTGATGACGAAGTAACAGCGAATCACATTGTTTCGGCGGGCGAAAGTCACAAAACGCAGCACTTCAGCCCGCCTTTGGTCACTTTTAACGCGCAAACGGCTCGTAATTTACAAACTTTTTTGTACCTTTGCACCCGAAAAGGCTGCGAAACTGCTTCCACTCGGTCGCAGTTGTGGCATCCGTTATAACATTAAATACGTATTTATCATGGCAAGACCAATCAAAGAGACCCCCATCCTCTACGGTGAGGATGCACGACGTTTCGAGGCACGTATGCAGGAACGACGTCGCATTTCACCCGAAGAACGGGCTGAAATGAAAGCAACTTACGAGGCTCTGAAAAGTGTTTGCGACTTCATGTGATCACACAAATAACGAGTAGCAATTATGCCCCACTACCGAAGGTTAAATAATGCCAACACAGCGAAAATAATGGCCGAAACATTTGGCCGTTACAATATTTTTGCTACTCTCTCTCTCTCTCTCTCTCTCAGGTACTAGCAGCCAGTCACACCTTATTAGAAATCGCGGGTATCCGCGCGCGAATATACGGCTTTCCTTGGAACGAACCAAGGGAGGCCCGCTTGTTTTTTATCCCTATCCGACTGTAACGGTGGGGACGGCGACAGACACAAGAAAAACAAACATTATTTATTCACAAATTAAATTTAAAGACAAATAGACAATGAAACGTAAAGATTATCAGAAACCGACGATGAACATCGTCAAGTTGCAACAGCAGACGCACCTCATGACAGGCAGCGGAGTACAGTCCATGCGCTCGAGCTATGGTAAGGCGGAAGAAGAAACCTGGGAATAAGGAGGACTCGACAATGAAGAAGAACATCCTTTCATTGGCCGCCCTGCTCATAGCATCGGCCGCAGTGTTTACTGCATGCTCCAGCGACGACAACATTATTGAGCAGCCCGCCAACCCAACGGGCAAGTACACCATGACCATCCAGGCCTCGAAGGGCGACGATGCCACTACCCGCGGACTCTACTTTGCTGACGGTGAAGACAGAAAAAATCTCAGCGTGAACTGGAATGGTAAAGAGAAAGTTAGGGTGGTGCAGGATGGCAAAGTCATCGGCACGCTCTCAGCCGCTATGAGCAGCGATGAAAGTACCACGCTCACGGGCACGGTGACAGGATTTGTTTCTAACCAAGCTGTAGGGTTCTACCTCCTTGCCGACGAGAATGGAAAGATGGACTATACGGGGCAGAATGGTGCCATGTTGGATGAAAACGGCACTGGTAACATCGAGGAAAACTACGACTTTGCCTCGTACGAACTTGATGGTTCTGAGTGCATGCAGGCGTTCACAACAGATGGTTCTAACATCGTGCCTAAAGATGGTGCCATTATCTCCTTCACCAGCCAGCAGGCCATTGTGCGTTTTGAGTTGCAGAAATCGGACGGGTCAACCCTCTTTGCCTCGAAGTTCTTCGTGACCGACAAGAACACGGGCAAGCTGGTGCAGAGCATTGATGCAAAGAGTGGAACCAAGACGTATGGTCATGTCACTCTCACCCCTAGTGGTCTTAGCACATCCAGCATATACTATGTAGCCATGAACCTCGAAGGCAATACGTCCGACATCAGACTGTTCGCCGAGGCCAAAGACCAATATGGCAACCCTGAGCTCTATAGCTTCGAGAAGGAGAACGTGACCTTTACAAAGGGTAAGTACTATAGGGTGACGGTAAAGATGAGTCGTATCACGAAGTTCCCCCTCAGCCAGATTACCCACGAGGACACACAGTTTACAGGATGGTATATCGGCAGCGTCGATAACGAGAGTGCCTACCAGCTTGGAGGCTCCGTGAATGCTGTCATCGCCTACGTGGGCAAGGTTCCCGGCTACTTTGACAACTTCCTCGCCATCAGTATGCACGACTGTAAGACAGACGGCACGGAAGGAAGAGAAGCATATAAAAACTGGAGAAATTATACAACAGTTAACAGCGTAGGCAAGTATGCTGCCAGTCATCCCATCAAAATTGGTGACAATACGTATAACACTGCCTCCTACGTCCCCTACGATGAAAATAGTAATCCCATCGTTACCATCACCTACGATGAGGTAGCCGACAACAACAATACAGCATCGAATACTAACAGCACTACCCTTAAAGGCTGGCGTATGCCCACCATCACCGACTGGCGCTACATCTTCTACGGTCTGTGCGGCTCACCCAGTCCCACCGACCCAGCAGGTGTCGTAGATCAAGCATATTTGGGCACCACCAATCCGCTCGACATACTCAATGATTCACCAGGATACGGTCTCGATTTGTCTAACGATGTAACTTTTTATTGCACCAGTTCTGGAGTTTCGGGAAAGACTGAACATGTGTGGTATTTGAGATTCAATAAGAGTAAAGCTCCATTAGTAGAGACTGGCACTGATCATGGAGCTTATTGTTATCTCCGCCCCGTATTCGCATACTAATTCTCTCATATTGTGCCCGCAAAGCATCCTGGCTTCTTGCGGGCACAAACCTTTATGATACGAGTATTTATTAAACGATGTCACTGCGCAAGAAGAGACTTGGGAATAAACAAAAGGAACATACCACAATGATGAGACTTATAAAGACAACAGGCTGGCTGGCCATGGCCGCAGCCATTATTTTCGGAACCGCCGCTTGCTCCAGCAGCGACGACAGTATAGCAGAACAGCAGCCCGTGAACCCCACGGCGCCGAAGACCTACACCATGACCGTCCAGGCCTCAAAGGACGGCGACGCCGCCACGCGCGGCCTCGAGCTCAGTGCCGACGGTAAGACACTCCATGCCACATGGACTGATGGCGAGAAAGTGGATGTCTATGAAGGCATAACAAGATTGGGCACGCTTGTGGCTACGAACAGCAACGGTGCTACATGCAAGCTTAGCGGAACGCTCGACAAGGCTCCTTCGGCTTCGGGTATCACATTGACGCTTGAGTTCAACGGTATCGTCCAAAGTCATCAGTACGGTACGCTCGACTACATCGCCAATCATTGCGACCATGCCATAGCAACAACAGTGGTGACCGTCAACGGTGCTACGATTACGGGAACAGATGCCATTTTTGAAAACCAGCAGGCCATCGTGAAGTTCAAAATCACCGACAAAGGCGGCAACGCCCTCAACGCCTCTAAACTGGTCTTGGACATTGACCTTAACGATGCCATGAAGACAGAACTGAGTAGTCAAATTAGTCCTTACCGTCACCGTCGGTGACGACACCTACACGCTGACGAAGAGCGGTTTCCCGTTCACCAACGGCAAGTACTACGAAATCGCCGCGAAAATGAGTCCCCTTTACCCCATCGCCCTCAGTGCAGCGACAAGCATCTATACGGGCAGCGTGGTGACTTCCGACGGCTATGTATATGCTACAAAAGATGATGCAACCAACGCTGGTAAGACTGCCGTGGCAAAGATTGCCTATGTGGGCGCAGCAGGCAGTGCCGATGCCAGCAGCGACACCTACAAGGGGCTTGCCCTGGCACTGAATAATGCCTGCAGTGGTGGTGCAGCATGGTGTAGTCAGCATGAGGAAGCTTGCATGACGACCCAGTATGCTAATACGAATGATGCGAAGGAAGACATGGCTGGTATTGCCAATACCGATGCGCTCGTAGCTCATCAGGGGCATCAACACCCTGCAGCCGTAGCAGCCAAAGGCTACAAGTATGCTGAATCTGCTGACGCAGGTGCTCATCCCGTAGGTACAAGTGGATGGTTCCTGCCGAGTGTTGGTCAGTGGGATAAGATGGCTACTGCTGTAGGCGGCTACGATATTCTGAGGTCTACGTACTTGTCGAAGAAGCCCTGCCACCTTCACGCATACAGATAGAGCAGGTGGTGGAGGCTGCTGAGGGCTCTGCACGCTTCCTCTGCTGGTGCATCGGCTTTACTGATTCAACAGCTTCGTCACATCAGCGGGGTTGAGGGCCCACTCGTAGGTGTAGGCCTCGTCGGCCTCTTCGGCATTCTCCGCCATGGTCAGGCGCTGGGCCTTGGCCTTGATGTCGAGGAGCTGGCCAATGGTCAGCTTGGTCTCCAACTTGTGGAGCAGAGCCTCGATGGATGTCGCATCGGCACCCCTCATGGTCTGGGCCGTGAAAGGCATTTCGAGCCAGACGATCTCGCGCTTGGAAACGTCGAGAACACCGAACACCAATCCCTTGGAGAGGTTGCCCTCGCCGATGCGAACCATGTGCTGCACACACGACGGATCGTAGGCCACGCCGTTCTTCTCGGAGATCTTCATCGGGTTAGCGGAATCCATCCACCCGACGACGAGGTTGGGGGAGAGGGCACCCGTGGAATAGGCATTGCAGGTGAAGATGACGTACTTGGCATGGGCTGCCTCCAGCTCCGGGAGCGACAGCTCGATGTATTCGGCTGTACCCACCATCTCAGGAATTGACCGAATGTCGCCAGAGTGTTTCGCTCCAACTCCCTGCAGACTGTAGTAAGCACACTCCGAGACTTTGCCGTCGGCCAGGGCGATGCGAGCGCTCAAATCCATGTCAAGGTGCTGGGCATGCAGGCCCTTGCCCCATTGCAGGAACAGTCTCACGGCGTCGCCCTCTACCGGGAAACGAGTACCCATCAGGGCGCAGGAAGCATCCTGGACGGTGGCCGAGCGGTCGCCCACGCTGACGGGAATGTTGCGCAGCGCCGGATCGATGTAGATGGTCTTAGCCTCAGTAGGCTGCGCGGCGAAACGTCGCTCCATAGAAGCTGTGTATAGCTCTTTGACGGCGCTGACCATAGCCTTCAGCTCATCGTCGCTATAAAGCGCCAAAAGCTTGTTAGGCTCAATCTTATGCGTCACTCCTGTGATGGGACGCGCCAGGCGCGGCTCCTTCGGGTCGAAGTAAGTCTCCGCGACATTTCCAAGTGACAGCAGCAGACGGGCAGGCAGCTTGTCGGCAATCTCACCGAATGCGTTAAGCACCTCGTCGCTGCCGAAGCGGAGCATCGTGGCGAACAGGCAGCGTGCGAAGAGTCCCGGACGCTCTTTCAGCAATGCCATCGTGCCCTCGGCGTTGTTTTCCGTGCGCGCTTTGTCCACGCGTCCCTGCCATGTGGTGTAGTCCTGCTTGTAGAACACATCGAGAATCTCAGCCAGATGGCCGAAGCCGTTCTTGCGGGAATACTCGCCCAGCCGGAGGGCACGGATCATGCGTACCCACATGCCACGCTTCGGGTTCATGTTCTCTGCCGCCTGCTGAGCCGTCATGGGAATGGCATTCAGCCAAAGGGCGACACGAAGGCAAGCCTTCCGGTCGTATTTCAGCATCAGTTTCTTCTTCATGTCCTGGGCAGCGTCTGCGCCGCGGTCGAGCGGTCCCCACAGATGATAGTACAGCTTGCGGGCATGAGCCACGAGCGTCTTGGGCTCTATGATCTGCACGTAGCCGGTCTTCTCGTACCAGAGATAACGGAGCACGTCGGTCGGCGTCTTCAGCAGTTTGGAAGCCTCGTCGCCCTTCCCTTGCTCCACCAATAGCTTGACTACCAGCATAGCGGTCTCTTTCATGCTGATGCCGACCTTCTCGGGAAGAGGGAACTCGCGCAGCAACAGCTCCAGCGAATCCTTTTGTGTGCCGTCGAGCGGAGTGGACGATGTCAGCAATGACTCAAAGACGTGTTTCATGTCCCTGGCTGTGAACAGCCTGAGCTCCTTCAGCTTACTTCCCTGGCCTTTATACACAAAGTCAGCCGTCACGAATGGCGTGCCGCAGAACGGACAGCCGTTATAGCGCTCCAGCGGAAAAGTGCCTTCCGGAATAAGGTGCCCGCAGGGTAGGGTGGTGCCTTTGAATCCCGCTCCCTTTCCGAAGATGTTGGCAATCCAAGTGATAAGATGGTCGGCCCATGTCTCGCCGGTAGGCACGTTCCATCCCTTGACGAGCGGAGCCCAGTTGAGCTTCACGCCCATCACCTCGTTGATGCACTCCGTGATTTCAGTCAGTCTTTCGGCAGGAACAGCATTCAGGGCATGCAGCAGTTCCTCGCTGACGCAAAAGCCGTTCTCCTTCAGGCGACGGACGAAAGCCATCACGGGAGCGGTCAGTTCCGACAGCATGTTGATGTCCTCACGATTGATGTCGAGGAACACGGCGCGATAGCGAAGAGCCACCATTGTCAAAGCCTTGTTATTCATATCGTTTTAATTTAAAAGGTAATTGACAGGCTTCGGGGATGCCACATTAGCTAAACGTCTTGGAAGTAAGCCTGTCTTGACCTTATTAGTAAATTGAGGTAATTGAGAAACTGATTTGGTACACACGGGCATGACGCCCACACACGATCAGGAGTAAGTCTCTCTTGGACCTCGTTGATTATCTTTAGAGCGGCGGGCTGGATTCGAACCAGCATTTACCATTAGGAGTAAGCACCCGTTTGAGCCATCACTTTGGCAATTGCGGGGCTATCCGCCGCATAAAGGAAAGCCTGGATTACTATGCCAGATTTCCGAATTGCGATGCAAAGGTAGATATGTAGTGCGCAGTCTTTCTGCGTAATTGGAAAAATATTGTGAAAAACAATGAAAAAAGTCCATTTTCCGAGTTCTGCGCAAAATGGTTGCGCAGAAAATAGTTATCTTTGCAAAAAATATAATATGATAATCAATGAGTTGTTCAGATAAGAGAATACCGCTATGCCTGCAAACAAGAATGCGTTGATACGCTATAAAACCATTGACAACTGTCTGCGTAACCGCTACCGTCGGTGGACGCTTGAGGATCTCGTAGATGCATGCTCAGATGCGCTCTACGACATGGAGGGCATCCGGAAAGGAGTGTCGGTAAGAACCGTCCAGGGCGACATACAGATGATGCGGTCTGACAAACTGGGCTATAATGCCCCCATTGAGGTCTATGACCACAAGTACTACCGCTATGGTGTCGACGGATATTCCATCATGGATATGCCGATGTCGCAGAACGACTATGACGTGATGCAAGAGGCTGTGGACATGCTTCGTCAACTGGAAGGCTTTGAACAGTTCTCAGAGATGGCAGATGTGGTCAGCCGTCTGCAGGACAAGCTGGCTATCAGCCGGAATAACCGCAAGCCCATCATCCATTTCGATAGTGTCCAGAACCTGGAAGGCATACGATTGTTGAACCCACTATATAACTACATAGCGCATAAACAGACGCTCCGCATCATGTATCAGTCTTTCAGTGCCAGGACTCCAAGGGAGTTTATCCTTTGTCCCTATCTTCTGAAGGAGTTCCGTAACCGTTGGTTCCTGTTCGGATCAAAGGCTCATAATCTGATGCTTTATAATCTTGCACTCGATCGTATCAAGAGCGTGGAGCCGGTGGATGTACCCTTCAGGGAGAATCCTGACTTTGACACGGAGCATTTCTTCGACGATGTCATCGGGGTGAGCAAGAATGTCAACAGCACACCTCGGTGCATCAAGTTCTGGGCAAACGCGGAACAGAGTAAATATATCAAGACGAAACCCATCCATCGGTCACAGCAGCTGATAGAAGAGAATCCTGAAGACGGCAGCTGCATATTCAGGATAGATGTAGTGATCAACTTTGAGATGTACTCCGTCTTCATGTCATACGGGCCAGGCATTAAGATCATCTATCCGAGAAGTGCCGTGATGTATATGAGGGACAAACTGAAAGAAGCAGCCGCGCTTTACGACACGACCATGTGACGTCGCTTCACCTCCTCGAAAACGACTTTAACTGACTAAATTATGCTTGGAGAGGCTTGTGCCTGCAATGATGCCAAATACTTGATAGAATAATCAAATTTTCACTACAAACGATAAAAATTAAGTATATTACGCTGAATTATGAATATATTTTTGTATCTTTGCCCTCGAACAAGAGAAATCTATCATGGCAAAATTAAATCGGATAAGAATTGTTCTAGCTGAACACGCTGGAAGCCCTCATTGCAATAGCAAATGCACTTGAAGTGCCTGTGCAGGAGTTGGTGAGACAGGAAGAATTCAATCAAGAGAAATAAGTCGAATGATAACAAAAGACGAAATACAAGAACTGCTGCATAGCACGGAAACCTATCGTGTGGAGCGAACCACGTCAACAGGTGACATGGATAAGTTCCAGGAGGCTATCTGTGCCTTTGCCAACGACTTGCCAAATTCACGCAAGAATGGCTACCTGATATTGGGTGCTTACGACAACGGTGAGTTGTCAGGTCTGAAGGTCACCGATGACTTGCTGAAGAAGATTGCAGCCATACGCAGCAACGGAAACATCCTGCCCATACCTGTTATGAGCGTTGACCGTTTCCAGTTTCCGGAAGGTGACTTGTTGGTTGCTGAGGTCAGTCCGTCTGACCTGCCTCCTGTTCGCTATCGTGGACGAACTTTTATTCGTATCGGTCCTCGTCGCTACATAGCTACGGAGGCAGAAGAGCGCATCCTTGCAGAACGAAGGATGTCAATCATGGCCACCTTTGACACCATGCCTTGTTTGGCTGCCAAACTGAATGATATCAACACGGACTTGCTGCGTACAAAATATCTAATACCGCTATTAGGTAAAGAATTAGTGGAGTCAGATGCCCGTCCCATCGAGGAACAGATGGCTGCTGTGGGTATGTATGACACGGAACATCAATGCCCCACATACGCAGCAGTGGTACTATTTGGCTACAAGCCGCGCCGTTTCATGCCTGGTCTGTATGTGCAGTATGTGTGCTTCAAGGGTGAAGACGTGACCAGTGAGGTAGAGAACGAAATGCAGTTGGAAGGCAATTATTGTGAATTGTTGCCACGTCTGGAATCGCTTTTGGAGTTGTCTGTTATCAAGAAGAAACCCGTTTTCGTTTCTATCCTTCGCGAGGAGATGGTCAGTAACTACCCCTATCAGGCTATCCGAGAGCTTCTTCTCAACGCCTGTATGCACCGAGATATGCAGAGTAATACGCCACTTCGCTTTTATGAGTTTGCCAGCCATCTGGAGATTCTGAATGCCGGAGGTCTCTATGGCAATGCTCGTCCTGAGAATTTCCCCAGTGTGAACGACTATCGCAACCCACTTGTAGCCAGTGCCATGAAGACGCTGGGCTATGTCAATATGTTCAATCGAGGTGTAGGACAAGTCCAGACTGACTTGAAGGAGAATGGCAACCAACCCGCAGAGTTCAACGTTAATCTTATCACGGCATTCAAGGTTGATGTGAAAGTCTCACAGAGCTATACCAACGAAACAGGCGGTAAAGTTGGCGGTGATGTCGTAGAAAATATCGTAGAAAACATCACAGAAAACATCGTAGATAGCATCGTAGAAAAATTATCTACGACGCGTGCTAAGATTGTTAGAATTATCTGGAAGAATCCGAACGCTACGGCACAATCCATTTCCAAAGAAATAAATATCGCTTCTCGCAACGTGCAAGAGCACTTAAGAAAACTACAGGAACAAGGGGTCATCCGTCGTATTGGCCCAGACAAAGGTGGGCACTGGGAAATAATAGCACCATAGTTTTTGAGGATAAGATACCCCTCCAAAAGAATAATAGAAGTAAACAAGAATAAAAAGAAGATACATAATGATTCAAAATATACCAAAAGCAAGTATAACGATTCCCGTTGGCGGAATGTATCAGGAATGGATGAGCCTGATTGACTTGGTGGAAGAAGATACTGCCAAGAAGTTGAACGAAATAGCTACCAAGGACGGTTGCCGTGAGGTTCAACCGAAGGATGCTCTGAATATGGGCTTTGAGGAATTGGTGAACTGGTCAAAGCCGGAAACCGATGTACTTGTGCTGGTAGGCGACGACTATCTTGTTTGTCTGAACAAGGAAGAAATTAAAGCTGCATAACAATATTCGTAGTTATGAAAGCATTGAGAGTACCGCCAATGTATCGGTGTATTGGATTGGTTGACGCAGACCTACTTGACAATGGTTCGCGTCACCCAAATCTTGCATTGTTGAAGATTGCTGGTTTCCTCTCGGACAATGGTGTCATGTTTCAACTCATTCTTGACTCGCAGGCAGATATTAGTCGATATGACAGAATCTATCTCTCAAAGGTTTTTACCTTTACCAAGGACCCCGAATTCTATACTAAGGCAAAAGGAACACCCGATGAGGCAAAGTTTGAGGTAGGCGGAACAGGCTTCTATGCCACCGTCAAAAGCATTAGGGAATTCTCAAAACTTCGAGAGGAGGATATGACACGGCTTGAGCGAGATGAGTATTTGAACTCGCTGGACAATCATCGTGGTGGACCGAAACTAAAGGGTATTGATATGGCTCGGCAAATGCCTTATTACCACCTCTATGATACTTTTGTGGAACTGCAGGTAAAGAAAGGCTTTAAGCGTGAAAAGTACAAAGACTATCAGAAGTATAGTATAGGATTCCTTACTCGTGGGTGCAAACGCCATTGCGCTTTCTGCATCAATAAAAAAGAGAATACTATCCTCCCTTATTCGAAACTCGAATGGTTTTTGGATGATGAGCGAGATGAACGAGGTCGTCGAGTTCGCCCGTATATCTATTTGTGGGACGACAACTTCTTGGCATCTTCGCCCACCATTTGGAAACCGTTGTTGCAGCAATTGATTGATACCAAACAGCCGTTCCAATTCCGTCAGGGATTGGACGAGCGAATGTTGGCCGAGAGCCCTTATGGTGAGGAGATGGCAGAAATGCTTTCCCATGCTCGCTATCATGGTGACTTTATTTTCGCTTTCGACAATTGGCGAGACAGAGATACAATAGAAAAGGCACTAAAAATTTGGAAGCGATACAATCCAAAGAAGGGTACTAAGTTCTATTTGTTCTGTGGATTCAGATTGACGGAACACAGTCATGAACGGTTCTATAATGACATCTGGGAACTTTTCCAGCGCATCAGGATTCTTATGTCTTATGGATGTGTAGGATATGTTATGAGGCATGAGGACTACCACAAATATGAATTATCTAATTTGTATATTCAGATTGCCCGATGGTGTAACCAACAACAGTTCTACAAGAAAATGTCTTTTTGGGAATTTGCATATAGGAACCAGTCCTACTGGGAAGAGCATACATTACATATAACTGACAGACCTCATCTGAAATCCTTTGATGAATTCCAAAGAGACTTAGATAATGGTTATTACGGCGATGGCAAAGACCAAGTTAAAATGTGTTTGCCTTTGTGCTCAGTTATGAAGACTCTGGATAAATTTCCGCAGCACAGAGAAGAGTTGCTGGAAATGTTTAACTATAAGATGGAAAAATTATTAAATCCTCATTTGTGGGAATAATTTATTATGGCAGCAACACGATTAAAAGAAGCATTTCTTCATCTAAGTCAACATTCGGTTGATTCCGTTCAGAACGGTATGGCATTTACCAACTGGGATGAATATATGCATGTTGATCGTCCCATCGAATCAATATTAATGGAGAAGATGGACGAAATAGACAAGGCAGGAGGCGGTATTGTTCTATTAATTGGAAGTGCAGGTGATGGCAAATCTCACCTCATCAGTCGTATTAAACAGATGTCTGATTGGGGAGATTCAAGTTTCTATAATGATGCTACTGCAAGTAGTTCTCCTAAGAAGACAGCCATAGATACACTAAAGGTTGCTCTTGTGGATTTCAAAGATGCCAATCTATATAACACTAATAAGAAACTCGTTCTAGCAATAAACCTAGGTAAGCTCAATGCTCTCATTGACGATAAAGAGTTTAGGTCAGATTATCATGAGATTGTTAATTCAACTTTGCCTATTTTTGATGATGATGACACGACTCCACCAATAAATACGGAAAGAGTAAAGGTCATCATGTTTACTGATGAGCAAATCTTCGAGTTCTTTGCTGATAGTTCGTCTGATATTCCTGTTGATTCTATTTTTTTATCCAAGATTATGGAGAAAGTTGTTGCAAAAACAGACGATAATCCTTTCTATGCCGCATATGCAACTGATATAACAAATGGAGCTAGTCCAAAAGATCCTATAATACTGAACTACGAGTTGCTTTGTATACCAGAAGTGCGAAATACCATTGTTCATACAATAATTGAAGCAATAGTAAGATACAAACTAATTATTACACCGAGAGAGTTTCTGGATTTTCTCTATTCAATTATTGTTTATCCTCATTATGATGAATATATTGATGGACATAAGGAGAAAAAAGAATTCTTTGAGGCTTTGCTTCCGTCTCTTCTTTACTGCGGTGGAGAGAATATGATTCAAAGAGCAATCTGCAAGCTCGATCCTTTAAAACAAAGCAGTACTGAACATGACAAACAGCTGTCTGTGTTGTTTACTTCCTATTCAATTCCTTCTTCATATTTTACCGAACAACAAACTTCTGCACTTCCTGTTGATTTGCTTAAGCGCACAAATGAATTCTATGCAAATAATGGAAGAGATATTGAGAGAACAACAAAGTTTGTGTTTAGATTGAAGCATCTCCTTTCGTATCATACAGAAAGCGAGGTGTATAAATCATATCTTGTATTACTTAAAGGAGTCTTTAACAAAGATGTACACAAAATGCAAGAGATTTATAATGTTGTATCAAAGGCGATACCTCGTCACTATGGGTCATTCTATGAAAAGGGTAATATGGTCCCACTCAACATACAAGGTGGTCGGTATAGGTTGTTTGGCAGTTTGCAACTTAAGCCAGAGCCTGTAAAATCGTATCATTCAGAATCATATAAAAATGAGTTCCTTCTGAGATTTGATATGGAATGGAAATTTCCTGACGAGTCCGTCCGATTAAGGATGGATTACCAACTGTATTCATATCTTAATGAATTAAATAGAGGAAAGCTGGCGTTGTCTTATGAGAACGAAAAAGATCTGACATTCAGTAGATTCGTGAGAAGACTCGTCGAGAAGTGCAACTGTGAACAAGAAATAACAGTTGTAAGGTCAGATACAGGCATTTTAGAGTTAAGTGAATCATCATTCGGAAATATTCAACTACAATGAAAATCGATTTAGAAGCATATAACGAGCATTATCACCAAGGTGGTAAGTTCATAGATAATTGGCAGGAGGGAATAAAGTTACTTCCCTTTAATTCCAATCCTGCTTCAGCGTACGACAAGAAGTGTGGTTTACATGGTACTACTGGAGAATTCTTCCGGCTGTGGGATAATGATGGAACAAAACCAATTGAGGATTTTGAGAAGTCTGCAGTAGAACCTGTTAAGGAATATTTGGTCAACCAAAAGCAGATGCCTACTACGCAAGTTCCAGAATTTATCCGAATGATGCGTGACATCATGTTTGTAAATGGAAATCTTAACATAACGGATTCAGCATTTATAAAATATCTGCCATTAGTACCAAATGACGAACGAATCTCCATGAAGGACAGAAAGAAATACAATGATGGGCAAAGGAAACTGGCTAATTACCTGTATTCTATGCTTTCTGATGAAATGCAGATTTCTGGTCATTCAAATACCCCGAATTTGTTCTCTAAGATTCTTCAGGAGGCATTAACACCATTTTGTGGATTCTCAGACGATTCGAAAGAACGTGATTACATAGTTCTTCCATACATAAAGAAATCATTTGAAGAAGACCTCTGTTGGATGCTCGAACAGGAGGAGTCTGTAAAAGTAAAATATCTCCACCTTTTGCTACACTTCTATGCATGTTATGCAGTAACACAGGCAATTGTTAGAATTACAGCAAAAGACAAACAGAGTGAAGATGAACCTGCTCCTTTTTACTTCATATTGAATTCTGAACGTGCATCCGTTAATCATGATGCTGTTGTTAGGGGATGGTCGTATCAAATACCGAAGTCTTCACTTGACAAATTATACGGAAAGTCGCAAGCCCTAGACATTCTGAATAGCGTATTGGGAAGTAACGTAGGTTTCTACAACAACATTCGTAAAGTGCTGTATCAAACCGACTTTGAAGATAATCGTGAGTTATGTAATAAACTTTTGTCAAAATACCAAGAAGAGAAAAGAGAAGTTTTCAACAGACGGTCGAGTGAAAGTGGTTCAATAGAAGAAATAGAGATTGACGTACATTCATACGATGAATTCATTTCAACTTTGGAACTCCTCTGTACTGGCCTTCAGTCTCCGAGTTACATATCTCGAATGAGGAAAAAGGTGATAGACTTATTGAGCGTAAGATTCTTACAGAGTCGTAGAGGTAATTTCGTTCTTGTTCTTGACAACGAAATGCTGACATTCCTTGTGGCATTATTTACCAAGAGTAAAAAAACAAAATTAGAAAATCTATATAAACTATTCAACAAGTATGGCATCTATTTCAATAGAGGTAGTCGCCTAGCTATTGAAGAGTATTTATTGAAGTTGAACCTTTTAGACAGGAAGAGTGATTCCGGTGAAGCACAATATGTTACAGTCATTTTATAATTATATAGTAAATGAACTTCTGATTGGCTATTTCAAGAAACATCCATTACAGAAGGGAAGCCGATACTTCATAATTATAGAAAACGAGAAGCATCGGAACGGGTTAATGCAAGCATTGAATAGTGCGTGTGATAATATTACCATCTCTGGAATTTACCAGAGCAATGACTCTTCTGTTGTGGAGGAGGCATATGAAACACATGAAATTAAGTTATCCACTGATTCTCCTTCAATTATCATTGGCTACGATAAAACATCAACGGAGGACTATCTTACAACAATAAGAAATTCAGTTGGAGTATCTGGTGGAAAATATGAGAATTATGGTGTTATTTATGTTCTGTCAGATAGTATTCTTTCGTCTATCATAACTGCCTGTCAAGATTTACAAGCATTAGGAGGCCCGCTTCATTCGAGCTATATTATACGTGACATTCATGAAAAAGCCGAGGATGTTATCTCAAAAGATCTAGAGCGCAAGTATCTTGATAAGCATCTTAACAAGATTTCTGAGTATATTGCTGATGGAACATGTAACCTCTTTGACTTCAGTCATGCGCTTAACGTATTGTCTGATCAAACATTAAAGAGACATTACAATGAATTAGACTTCTTTAATGACAAGGCTGTATATGATAGTACATTTAAACCGTCCGATACAGAAATTGAAAATCGTGTTGAAAAGAATCACGAAATCTATAGAAAGGTTAGTGACATTATGAATGAAGATGATGACACTGATAAGTTCAAACTATTACAGAAATTCGTTGATGAGAAACTATCCAAGAAAATTGTTTCTAGTCCAGATTCTTGGAAAAACATTGACTTCCAAGAGTTTCTCGATAGTATTGAAAGAAAAGCAGCTACAGCAAACCTAGAACTTTTGGGCGTAGAACTACCATCTGAGGGCTTGTTGACTTCTATAGTTGCATTCACAAAGGGAAATAAAAAGAGAAAGTCAACAACATATGTAGTAATCTGTGATCAAACAGATTCTGTAGGGCAACAAGTTAAAATAACTTTTAATAAGGAAATAAAGAAGGTAAAATCGGAAGTTTGTCAAACCCAAGGACAAATCTTAAAGGTAACAGTAGGTGAAACTCTTATCAAGCAGTCAATAGGGTTGAATGACAATCACCATGATTTCTTTATGATGAAGCTGCCATGCAATAGGAGTTTTTTCAAAGACGTAGAAGAATGCTTCTCAATAAACAAAAAGGGTGAAATTGTTATCGTTGTACCAGATGAAGTTGATGTTTTGACATTTGGCAATGGTAATAATCTACTTTCCATTCCACTTGACAACAAGGTGGTTTGGACAAATAATGCCAAATTAGAAATTCCCGTTGTAGCTGATGATGAGAATGATCAGATTGATTTCTTTGTTGATTTTGATGGCAAGGAGGTTAAATTTATACTTAAACTGAATATTGCGAAGCCTGTTCCACCTGCGCGTCCAGGAACAATAGAAGAAGGAACATATGAAGGAGGAGAGGTTATCGTTGATGGAACTCCTCAGCCAGTTTATTCTTATTGGAAAAAGTATTTGGATTGGGAACTAGCGTTTATTAAGAACGGCTGTTCTTTTATTAACTATACATTTAATGGCTTGACTGGGGAGTATGAGCCAGAATACGTAGTTCTCGAACTACCTGTTACAGTGCAAAATACTTTATCTCAGATATTTGCATATTTCAACAAACATAATACCATCCCATCTCTTTGCAAGATGAATGACGAATTACGAGTTTTGTATGAAAACTATTGGAAAGCTATTGTTACTTCAATTAATAGCATCCCTAATAGTAGATGCTTACTCAAAGAGGAATACTATCTGACGAAGTTAGGTATAGTATCTTCCTGGGAAAGGTTGTATTTATCACCTTTCCACCCATTACTTGTTGCGTACACACTTGAATACAACAAGCAATACGATGACAAGGAAGAATCTTCATTTGCCAAGAAACTCCTATCTCCTTTCTATCTTATCCCTTACATCTACTTTAATGATTCGCCAAAACGTCCTTACACAGATAAGGAGATTGGAGAGATTCATAACTGGCTAAGTTATGAGTGTATAGGAAGCAAACCACAAGAACGCACGAATGACATTACCACAAAGATGGTATGGACAAAAATGGAGGCTTTTATAAAGCACTTCAAGTATCTTTTTCAAGACAAAGATTGTCCTATTATTATCAGTACAATAGGTATTGCAGATGATACAAATGTAATCAAAGGTGTAGTTGAATTCATAAGGAAACAGTATTCAGATGGTGTCCAGAAAATAGAACTCCACGAATACGTAGACAATCTTATGGAAGAAACATTCTTCGAGAAACTTAATCGTCTTGATTCAATTGACGCAATTACGCGTGAACTTGAATCCATGAATCTAAAATTGGAATCAAAGGGCGAATATACGAGTCAAGAAATAATACACCAGCTATTTACTCGCGTATCTTTCTACAAACATACGTTGGACCCTATTAATGGTCAGATTGGCTATTCTCATATAGCATTCTATCAGATGGATACAGGAACAGAGTTTATAAGACAAGTTACATCTGAACTGCGTACAGAATTATCCTTCAATGGATTGATTTCTATCCCATCTACCTATAATAAGATGGGTGCATATATAATTGGTTATGGAACTAGCGGTGTAAAGGAACAACCTGGTTATCTTTATCCTATGACAACAGCTCTGAATACTCTTTATGCTAATGAAGAGCATGAAGGCAGTAGCGTGTTCAGTAATAACACATGTGTTGCTAAAAGATACAAATTCAGCAAGTCTGATTTGCTCCAATCAATTTATGAAAATGCCAACTGGGTAACATTTATCAACCCGGAAGTAGACATCAACTTCTTCTATAAGCAAAACCTTTATGTGGTTCACTATACCGACCAATACACTATCAATGCCAAATATGATAGTATTACGGTAACAAAGCATGTGGATCAGTATGAGAATATGCTGAGAAAGTCGTATGAGAAGTATGCACTATCAGAAGAGAAGTTTCAACATTTCAATGAGACGATGATGAACTATTTCAACTGTCTCAATGGTAGTTGGATGCTCGATATTGTCAAAAAGAGTGAAGATCAAATACGCGAGAAAATGAGCATTGTGGCTGCAAGCATTGCTATGTTGCGATTCATGCGCCGTAACAAGAATGTCCATTGGATTCCTGTTTCGCTCGAAGAAATTCTGCGTGTAACAGGTTCTATTGGTTTACCTCAAGATTATATATTTACAAAGAAGACACTTGGAATTAAGGGCGCTTTGTCTGATGATCTTCTGATGATTGGTCTTGATGCTACAGATGAGAAAGACCTGAAACTTTATCTGTATCCCGTAGAGGTAAAGTTCTCGAAGAATAGCTCAATGGCAGATAAGGCTGGCAAGCAGGTTAGTCAAACCTTTATCCAATTAAAGGCGCATTTGTTCGGTGACACTAACTTTACCAAGAACATTTACCGCACATTCTTTGCGTCCCAATTCCTGACTAATGCAGAGAAGCTGAATGCGAACAATCTGCTGTCCGACGAAGAGTACCAAGAAATTGAAAAGTTCCGATTTGAACTCTTAAATTTGAATTATACACTAAAGGAGAAACTGCCTGTTAAGGAAATGGGTTGTGCTGCTATAGTGTCATTCTATAGCCATGCATCCCATAGTCTTTCTACTTCTCTTGTGGATAATGTTCCTGTATGTGAGGTTCATTTCTCTGAGCAGGAATGTTTCAAGTTTGTTGCAGAACCAGAGAATAATCACATGAAGTTCCTAGAAACGAATCTGATTATGATTGATTCCGACACACTGAATGCTATTGACACCCCTATGGCTTATGCACCTGTTGAAGAAACGGATTCATCGATTGAACTAACGGAGATAGAAGATGAAGACGTAATCGAACGGGCAGCTAAGACGCCATTAGAACAAATAACTGTTACAGCAACGACTCCACAAATTGCAGGTCAGAAAGGAGAGACAAAAGCAGAAGTTGTGAGCCAAGAAAAGACTAATAAAATTAGGATTTTGGTTGGACACACACAATCAGGCCATAGAGAGGTTGTATTTGAACCTAATAATACAAAGATGGTTTCTCATCCTAACATGGGCATTATCGGAACAATGGGTACTGGGAAAACACAGTTTGCTCGCTCGGTAATTGCCCAGTTTGCCAAGGAAGGCGTGAACAATGTTGGTGGTAAGCCTGTGGGAATGCTCGTATTTGATTATAAGGGTGACTATAAGGACAAAGAGTTTCTGGATGCAGTTGGTGGCACCTGCTACAAGTTCAACTACCCTTTCAATCCTTTGAAACTTGTGGTAAATGACGAAGTCGAGGGGATGAATCTGCCTGCGATTACAGCAGACCGAATCAGCGATTCGTTTGCGAAGGCATACGGATTAGGTTTGAAGCAACAGAGCAATATCAAACAGGTAATCATTGAAACGTACGCAGACGTAGGAATAACAAAAGAAGCGGCAACGTGGAAAAAAACTGTCCCGACGATGGAACAGGTGATAGAGAAGTATTTCAGTACTTATGATGCAAATGACAAGGCATATGCATTGTTCGATAAACTGAGGGACTATACTATCTTCACGACAGACAACCACAATTGCGTGTCACTTTTTGAGTGGCTTGATAGTGTACGCGTCATAGATTTGACACTTTATCCGGATGACACCAAAAAGGTGATAGTATCGCTGATACTTGATCTTTTTTATGCAGAAATGAGACAGTTAGGTGGCAGTCAGCAAAAGGATGGATTCCGCGAACTACGAACAATGATTATGGTGGATGAGGCTCATCAGTTCCTTAAGAAGGACTTTAACTCTTTCCGAAGCATCATCAGCGAAGGACGTATGTTTGGTGTGGGAATGATTTTATCTACACAGAATGTGAGCGACTTTAGGACGCAAAAAGAAGATTATTCGCAATTCATTCTTAGCTGGGTTATCCATCATGTGAATTCTATTAGTCGTTCAGAGATTGCGAGCATCTTTGGTGCCAGCGATTCTAACGGTGAGCGGTATATGGACTTCATAAATAGAGCTAAGCTCTTTGAAAGTGTCTGTAAGATTGGCTCAAGAGTAGAGGGAATTCGTGATTTACCCTTCTTTGAGTTGGTGAAGCAGGATGAAAGATTTAAACCAAAAGAACTGTCATTGTTTGACTGATTAAAGGAACACCATAATAATGTCTGATTGAAGGAAAAAAAGATAATGAATTCCCAATAGCAAATTAAGTCATGCTAAAGATATATTTAGATTGGAATTGTATCAATAACATACAGACAAGGCACCCGAAGCTGTATGAACTGATAAAGGAATATGGACATTTGCTCATCTTCCCGTATTCCAATGCATATATTCGTGACCTTATGGTTAGTAAGGATGAGAACAATCCATTTTACCAAAGAGATATAGCTACACTTACTGAAACTTGTCATTCGCATTTTATGGCGACCCCATCTCACCTGTGCCATTCTGGTACTTCCGTAATGCCCTTGTCCGTGCCAATTATAGAAATCCCCAGAAGGGCATACAACCAGACAAGTCTTTCCTCGTAAAGTTTTTCCGTAATTTGCTGCTCGGTGAAAACAATGAACTGAAGAATCGATATATGCTGATTGGGTATAAGGATGACGAGAAAGACACCCATACAGGTACCCGTACAAGTTCAATTGACATACAACCTTCTTCTGAGAATGTAAGGCGTTTGGTATTGGCAATCGGTAAAGAAGAAATGAGTGTGAAGAGCATGATGGAGGCTGTGGGTGTTTCTCGACATAGTTTGGACTTGTCATGTAGAAAACATGAGTACATAAAGAGTAAATGGCGTGTAACTCACCAGAGCTACACGCCATTTGATAGTGTTTTGTTATGTCTTTACTTATGCGTCTTACTTCACCTCCTCGAAGTCGGCATCCTGGATGTCGTCCTGCGGGTTGTGGCCCTGTGTCTGCTGGCCACCCTGGAAGCCTGCGCCGGGTCCGGCCTGCTGGCCACCGGGCTGTGCACCTCCGGTCTGCTGGTACATCTTCTGGCTGGCGGCCTGCATCACCTGGTTGAGGTTGTTGATGGCGTTGTCGATGGCCTGGATGTCGCCGCTCTTGTGAGCGTCCTTCAGCTGCTGGACGGCGGCTTCTACGTTGGCCTTGTCGGCGCCGAGCTTGTCGCCGTTCTCGTTGAGGAAGGTCTCCGTCTGGAAAATCATCGAGTCGGCCTGGTTCATCTTGTCTATGCGCTCGCGCTCCTTCTTGTCCTGTTCGGCGAACTGCTCGGCCTCGGCCTTCATGCGGTTGATCTCGTCCTGCGAGAGGCCGCTGCTGGCCTCGATGCGGATGGCCTGCTCCTTGCCGGTGGCCTTGTCCTTTGCGCTGACCTTCACGATGCCGTTGGCGTCGATGTCGAAGGTCACCTCAATCTGAGGAATGCCACGGCGAGCGGGAGCGATGCCTGTCAGGTTGAACTGTCCGAGGCTCTTGTTCTGCGATGCCATGGGTCGCTCGCCCTGCAGCACGTGTATGGTGACCTCTGTCTGGTTGTCGGCAGCCGTTGAGAATACCTGGCTCTGCTTGCAGGGGATGGTGGTGTTGGCGTCGATGAGCTTAGTCATCACACCGCCCAGGGTCTCGATGCCGAGGGTCAGAGGAGTGACGTCGAGCAGCACGATGTCCTGACCGGTCTCCTGGTTGAGGATGGCGCCCTGTATGGCAGCGCCTACTGCCACCACCTCGTCGGGGTTGACGCCCTTCGAAGGCTCCTTGCCGAAGTAGTTCTTCACCAGCGTCTGCACGGCGGGAATACGGCTTGAACCGCCCACGAGGATGACCTCGTCGATGTCGCTGGTGCTGATGCCAGCGTCGCGCACTGCGTTCTGGCAGGGCACGAGACATGCCTGAATCAGGTTGTGTGCCAGCTGCTCGAACTTGGCTCGTGTGAGGGTCTTCACCAGGTGCTTCGGTCCTGCTGCTGTAGCGGTGATGTAAGGCAGGTTAATCTCTGTGCTGGTGCTCGACGAGAGTTCAATCTTTGCCTTCTCGGCTGCATCCTTCAGTCGCTGCATGGCGATGGGGTCGGTCGAGAGGTCAGCTCCCTCGTCGTTCTTGAACTCCTGCACCAGCCAGTCGATGATGACCTGATCGAAGTCGTCGCCTCCCAGGTGTGTGTCGCCGTTGGTCGAGAGTACCTCGAACACGCCTCCGCCGAAGTCGAGGATGGAGATATCGAATGTACCTCCTCCGAGGTCGAAGACGGCTATCTTCATGTCCTTGTTGGTCTTGTCAATGCCGTATGCCAGTGCTGCTGCCGTTGGCTCGTTGACGATGCGTCGCACGTTCAGTCCGGCTATCTGTCCTGCTTCCTTCGTTGCCTGTCGCTGGCTGTCGCTGAAGTATGCAGGGACGGTGATGACGGCGTCGGTGACCTCCTGTCCGAGGTAGTCCTCTGCGGTCTTCCTCATCTTCTGCAGCACCATGGCGCTTATTTCCTGCGGTGTGTACTTGCGGCCGTCGATGTCGACGCGTGGGTATCCTCCCTCGTTGACTACGTTGAAGGGTACGCGGTTTATTTCTTTCTCCGTCTGCTGCCATGTCTCGCCCATGAAGCGCTTGATGCTGTAGACGGTCTTCTTCGGGTTGGTGATGGCCTGTCGCTTGGCAGGGTCGCCAATCTTTCGCTCGCCGCCATCGACGAATCCCACTACTGAAGGCGTGGTACGCTTGCCTTCGCTGTTTGCAATGACAACAGGCTCGTTGCCTTCGAACACGGCCACGCACGAGTTGGTTGTACCTAAGTCAATTCCAATAATCTTTCCCATAATGCTTGTACTATTTTAATTTGTTATTATTCTGTCTTGTTGGCTTGTCGCCACCATTTAAATAGCAAAGGGCATGCCAAAGACGTACAGTGACAAAATGTCAGTCGCTGGCAGTTGCCCTTGCGGTGCAGTTCTGCCAGCGACTGACAAGTTGTGCTGTATGGAAGTGGGGTAGGGGGCTACAGCTGACTTTCTCCTTCGATGTATTGTGACATGAAGAGGTGCTCTCCGTCGTAGACAACGTAGCTGAAGTGGCTGATCCAGTCGCCCAGTATGATGGCGCGGGCCTTGTGTGTGAGCTGTTTGTCGACCTCTATGTGTCGGTGTCCGTAGATGAAGTAGTCGACGTTAGGGTGGTACTGTATGTAGTGTTTTGTGAATAGCAGCAGGTGTTCTCTGTCTTCGCCCATGTATGGGGGCTCTTCGCCGTTGGCCCGCTTCATGCGCGAGTGCTTGGCCCATGTCTGTCCGAACCATATTCCCCATCGTGGGTGCAATGCCGAGAAGAGCACCTGGCAGCAGCGGTTGCGGAATATGCTGCGTATGAGCTTGAATTTTCGGTTGGGGTCGCCCATTCCGTCGCCGTGTGCCAGGAAGAATATCTTCCCGTATATCTCTGTTGTCAGCGGCTGCTTGTGCAGCACCACGCCGCATTCCCGCTCCAGGTAGTCGTAGGCCCAGATGTCGTGGTTGCCTGTGAAGTAGTGCACCTCCACGCCCATGTCGGTCAGTTCCGATAGCTTTCCCAGGAAGCGTGTGTAGCCTCGTGGCACCACATATTTATATTCGTACCAGAAGTCGAACATGTCGCCCAGCAGGTAGACTGCTGCCGCCTTGTTCTTGATGCTGTCGAGGAATCGCACCAGCCGCCGTTCCTGCATGCGACCGTGCTCCACGGCCCATGACCCTAAGTGTGCGTCGGAAAGAAAATATACCGGTTTCATAGTTGATTGCTGAACGATGAATACTTCAGTCGAACCCCAGTTCCACCCTTGCCTCCTCGGTCATCATCGACTGGTCCCATGCCGGTTCGAACACCAGGTTGACGTTGGCGGCTTTGATGCCCTCTACGCTTTCCACCTTTGTGCGCACGTCCTCGAGTATGAAGTCGGCTGCCGGGCAGTTTGGTGCCGTGAAGGTCATGTCGATGTCGACGGTGCCGTCCTGCTGCACGTCGATTTTGTATATCATTCCCAGGGCGTAGATGTTGACAGGAATCTCCGGGTCGTAGACGGTTTCGAGCACCTCGACGATCCTTTCTTCTAACAGTGTTTTCTCTTCTTGTGTCATAGCAGGTGCAAAGTTACGAAGAAAAAATGGTAAAAACACGATTTTTATGCGAAAAAAAGCTACCTGCGGCTAAATCTTTCCCTCTTCGTGGTAGGAGTAATAGTTGCCGTCGGTGATGATGACGTGGTCCATGAAGTGCAGGCGCATCACCTCGCATGCCTTGCGTATGCTGTCGGTGAGCTTGTCGTCGTACTTGCTGGGCTTGATGCCTCCGCTGGGGTGGTTATGGCATACGGCGAGCATGGTGGCGTTGCACGTCACTGCCTCGCGCATGATGATGCGTATGTCTACCGACACCTCTGATATGCCTCCGTGTGCGATGCGTGTCTTCTTGATGAGGCGGTAGCCCTGGTTCAGGTACAGTGCCCAGAACTCCTCGGTGTCCAGGTCCTGCATCACGGGGTGCATGTGGTTGTACAGCCTTGTGGCTGTGGTCAGCTCTGGGCGCTCCTCGGGTGTCTCCTGCTGCCGTCGCTTGCCCAGCTCGCATGCTGCCAGTATGGTGATGGCCTTGGCCTCGCCTATGCCCTTGTAGTCGGTGAGCTGGCGTATGCTCATCTTGCCCAGCGTGTTCAGGTTGTTCTGACATCCGCCGAGCACCTGCTGCATCAGCTCCACGGCGCTCACGCCCGGTGTTCCCGAGCCGATGAGTATGGCCAGCAGCTCGGCGTTGCTCAGCGCCTGCGGGCCCTTGTCGCGCAGCTTCTCGCGGGGCTGGTCGTCCTCCGACCAGTGTGCTATGGTCAGTTTCTGGCCCATCACTTGTAGAATGTCTTTTCAAATGCCTGAAACTCGTCCTTCTTCAGCACGCAGCGCTTCCACCATGCCTGCAGGAAGCCCAGTCCGTAGCCTATGAGCTGTATGAAGGCTGCTGGCACGGATAGCAGTCCCACGCGCAGGCTGCGGTTCTTGACGGTGGAGTCGGCGCAGATGATGAGGCTGTAGAGCACGATGGGCACCCAGGGCAGCAGGCAGAGCCAGCGCCACTGGTCGTTGCCGCAGTAGTACATGAGCAGGCGTCCCACGGCCGATGTGAGTATGAGGGCTATGACGCCCACGGTGAAGACGGCGGGCAGCAGGTGGACGAGCTTCAGCGTGCCGGGATGTCGCCGGGTGAGGTTGATGCGGGCTATGCCGCTGTTGAACACCTGTCGGAAGAACTTGCGGAAGTCGGTGCGCCGCTTGTGCCACACCCATGCCGTGGGCAGCAGGCGTGTGGTGTGTCCGGCCTCTACGATGCGGTAGCTGAAGTCGATGTCCTCGCCGAAGCGCATCTTCGAGAATCCGCCCAGCTCGTGGTACACCTCTCGCCGTACGCCCATGTTGAACGAGCGTGGGTAGAACTTGTCGAGCTTCTTGCCGCGCCCGCCGCGTATGCCTCCTGTGGTGAAGAACGAGGTCATGGAGTAGCTGATGGCCTTCTGTATGGGTGTGAAGTCGGGGTGTGCGGCGTCTGGGCCTCCCCATGCGTCGCAGCTGTTTGCGGCCAGCTCGCTGTCGGCATTGGCCAGATAGTCGGGGGGCAGCACCACGTCGCTGTCGAGCACTATGAGCCACTGGCCCTGCGCGCGCTCGGCACCATAGTTGCGGCTCTGTCCTGGGCCGCTGTTCTCCTTATAATAATAATGTAGGTCGAGCTGGTCGTTATACTGGCGGCATACCTCCTCGCAGGTGGTGGCCGAGCCGTCCTCGACGATGATGACCTCGAAGTCCCTCAGCGTCTGCTGCGTCAGGCTCCTGAGCAGCTCGCCCACTTCGTCGGGCCGGTTGTATACGGGTACGATAATGGAATACTTCATGGCTCCTTGGCGTTAAACGTATTGGCCGTTGTGCTGAACGAATAAAAAGAGGACGCGGAAAAAACTTACACACGTCCTCTTGTTGTTGAATGCTGTCGGGGCGGACTTTACTCCTTGGCGCGTGCCAGGTAGCTTCCGTCGCGTGTGTCCACCTGTATGAGGTCGCCCTCGTTGATGAACAGTGGCACGCGCACCTCAACGCCGGTCTCCAGCGTTGCGGGCTTCAGGGTGTTGGTGGCTGTGTCGCCCTTGATGCCGGGCTCGCTGTGTGTGACGCGCAGCACGGTCTTCACGGGCATCTCGGCGTAGAGGATGGTGCCGTCGGTGGTGTCGCTGACCACTTCCACGATGTCGCTCTCCTTCATGAACTCATGGCCTATGACGAGCTCGTTGTCGATGGGAATCTGCTCGAAGGTCTCCTGGTTCATGAAGATGCGGCCCGACTGGTCCTCGTAGAGGTACTGGTAGGGTCGGCGCTCGATGATGACGTCCTCGAGCTTCTCGCCGATGTTGTAGCGGCGCTCCAGCACACGGCCGTCGCTGACGTTCTTCAGCTTGATGTTCATGATGGTGTTACCCTTACCAGGCTTGCGGTGCTGGAAGTCGATGCAAACCCAAATGCTGCCGTCCATGCGGATGGCCGTTCCTTTCTTAATGTCTTGCGAGTTAATCATAAAAAAATGCTTGTACTTTTACCTATTTTGTTGAATTCGGGTGCAAAGTTACTCATTTTCCCGAAAAAAACATAAAAACTTCAGCTAAATTTTAAATATTTCTTGCGTATTTGAAAAGATTTGTGTAATTTTGCAGCCCGAAATCGTGGCAGAGCCACTTCTTCGCTGTTGAATAACAATAATTATAATATAAAAACAAGTAAAAATGAAGAGAACATTTCAGCCTCACAACCGCCGCCGCGTGAACAAGCATGGTTTCCGCGAGCGCATGGCCAGCAAGAATGGCCGCCGCGTGCTGGCCAGCCGCCGTGCCAAGGGCCGCAAGAAGTTGACCGTCAGCGATGAGCGTCATGGCAAGTAAGCAGCCGCTTAGCATGCAAACCGAATAAACGAGATGGCTTTTCTCTGCTGAGGTGCCGTCTCGTTTGTTTTTTACCCCTGCTTTTCAAAAAATGTGGCCATAAAGTTTTGTTATTCGCATTATTTGCAGTACCTTTGCACGGTTAAAGCACGAGTGAACGGATATGACGAAAGAGAAAGTGAAGCTTTTCCTGAATAAGTTGTCGCGCTACAGGCTGTTGCTCCACCTTGCGGGCATGGCCCTGGTGGTGCTGCTGCTCTTCCTGGGCCTGCGGTGGTGGCTGCTCATCTATACCCACCACGGCGAGGGCATCGAGGTGCCCGACTTCTATGGCATGGACTATCGCGACGCCATAGACACCGCCGAGGAGCTGGGGCTGCGCATCACCGTGAACGACTCCACCTACATCAACCCGCGCGAAATGCCCGCCGGCTGCATCGTCGTGCAGTCGCCGACAAAGGGAATGAACGTGAAGGAGGGGCGCATGATCTACGTCACCATCAACTCGCTGAACATACCGCGTGTAAAGATTCCCAACCTCATCGAGAACAGCAGCTACCGAGAGGCACAGGCGCGCCTGCGCCAGCTGGAGTTCCGCCTGCTGCCGCCGAAGCTCATCGACGGCGAGAAGGACTGGGTCTACGGCATACTGCTCGACGGGCGCAACGTGCAGAACGGACAGCAGGTGGCGCGCGAGTCGCAGCTGACGCTGGTCATAGGCAACGGCGCATACGAGGATGAAGAAGACTACATCGACGGCGACGACGAATTCGGCACTGGCGACTCGCTGGCCGTCGACGCCACACCCGAGCTGCCAGCCGAGGATGCCGTCGACGACTTTGAACCCGTCAGCATGGACGATTTTGAATAAGAGCCAATGAGCAACATGATACCCGAGGACGAACTATACACCGACGAAGAGCTCACCGACGACGAGCTGCTCGGCACCGAGGCCACCGAGGCCGACGGCGAGCAGCTCTACGAGCATCTGCGCATAGAGGTGGACCGCGGACAGGTGCCGCTGCGCATTGACAAGTTCCTTACTGAGCATACACAGCACTCATCGCGCAACCGCATACAGCAGGCTGCCGAGGGCGGCTTCCTCTTTGTGAACGACCGTCCTGTAAAGAGTAACTATAAGGTACGCGCGGGCGACATTATCACCCTGCGCCTGAACCGCCCACACTTCGACACCACCATCGTTCCCGAGGAGATGCCGCTCGACGTGCGCTATGAGGACGACGACCTGATGGTCGTCTACAAGCCTGCCGGCCTGGTGGTGCACCCTGGCTGCGGCAACTTCCACGGCACGCTGGTGCACGCCATAGCCTGGCACCTGCGCAACCTGCCCACCTACGACCCTAACGACCCGCAGGTGGGGCTGGTGCACCGCATCGACAAGGACACCAGCGGCCTGCTCGTGGTGGCCAAGACGCCCGAGGCGAAGTCGAACCTGGGCAAGCAGTTCTTCCACCACCAGACGCACCGCAGCTATGTGGCGCTGGTGTGGGGCAACTTCGTCGAGGACGAGGGCCGCATCGAGGGTAACATAGCCCGCGACCCGCGCGACCGCCTGCGCATGACGGTGCTGCCACCCGGCAGCGCCGAGGGCAAGCCCGCCGTCACACACTATCGCGTCCTGGAGCGCTACGGCTACACCACGCTGGTGGAATGCCGCTTAGAGACGGGCCGCACTCACCAGATACGTGCTCACATGCGCCACATAGGCCATCCGCTCTTCGCCGACGAGCGCTACGGCGGCTGCGAAATGCTGCGCGGCGAGCGCACGGCCAGCTACAAGGCATACATACAGAACTGCTTCAAGCTGTGCCCGAGACAGGCACTGCACGCACAGACGCTGGGCTTCACTCATCCCACTACCGGACAGCAGATGGACTTCACCAGCACCCTACCTCCCGACCTGCAGGCACTCATCGACAAGTGGCGGGGAAGACTGAAGAGTTGAAAGTGGAAAGAGGTTACTAACTATAGTTTACCACACTTTTATAAAACCACAGATTACGCAGATGGCACAGATTTATAAGCGATTACAGCCGCTTCGCGGCGATTGTAAAGTGATTTCACAGATTGCTACGCACTGTAGTCTGTGGCATCCTGTCGAAATCTGTGCAATAAAATACTGGCGCAGCCAAAATCTGGTTAATTTGTGTAATCTGTGGTTGAAAAATTAGAGCGAAAGCATTATAAATACATTCATAATATGAGAAAGCGAACCATAGCCATCGTCTGCGGTGGCGACAGCAGCGAACACGACGTGTCGCTGCGCTCGGCACAAGGCCTCTACTCCTTCTTCGACAAGGAGCGCTATAACGTATATGTGGTAGAGATGAAGGGCACCGACTGGCAGGTGGACCTGCCCGACGGCACCACGTCGCGCGTGAAGATGCACGACTTCTCGTTCCGCGAGGGCAACCGCACCCGCCACTTCGACTACGCCTACATCACCATCCACGGAACCCCCGGTGAGAACGGCATCCTGCAGGGCTACTTCGAGCTGCTGCACATACCCTACAGCACCAGCAACGTGCTCGTCGAGGCCATGACCTTCGACAAGTTCGTGCTCAACCAGTATCTGCGCGGCTTCGGCGTCCGCGTGGCCGACAGCGTGCTGGTGCGCCGCGGCCAGGAGAACCAGCTCGACGAGCAGCAGATAGCTCAGACCGTGGGCATGCCCTGCTTCGTGAAGCCCGCCAACGACGGCTCCAGCTTCGGCGTGTCGAAGGTGAAGGAGCCCGACCAGCTGGCCGCTGCCATGCGCGTGGCCATGATGGAGAGCGACGAGGTGATGATAGAGTCGTTCCTGCCGGGAACGGAGATCACCGTGGGCTGCTACAAGACGAAGGACAAGCAGGTGGTGTTCCCCGTGACCGAGGTGGTGACGAAGAACGAGTTCTTCGACTACGACGCCAAGTACAACGGACAGGTGGACGAGATAACGCCGGCCCGCATCCCGCAGGAGCAGGCTGAGCGTGCACAGAAGCTCACCATGGCCATCTACGACATCCTGCACTGCAACGGCATCATCCGCATCGACTACATCATCTCGCCCGAGGGCGACATCACCATGCTCGAGATTAACACCACGCCCGGCATGACCGCCACCAGCTTCATACCCCAGCAGGTGCGCGCCGCCGGCCTGTCGATGACCGACGTGCTGACCGACATCGTGGAAAACCAGTTCTGAGCGGAAGCTCAAGTTCAGAAGACCTGAAAGGGCGGCGGATGTGTTCCGTCGCCCTTTCAACGCTTATGTATCAGAGGTGCCTTTTGTTGGCTCCTGGATAGGCCTGCCGTTCAGCAGAAGCACCTGCAGCCTGCCCGGCCGTCCCTCTGCTCACGCGCGCGTAATCGCGCACGCGCGTGAGCGGTTTTTTGGTTGCACCGACGGAGGCGGCAGCTCGGCCGGATTTGCAATCCGGCCACACCGAGTATAAGGACTTGCAGTCCGATTATCGCATTGCAAATGCTAATACCCATCGCGACTGGATTGCAAATCCAGTCGAGCCCCATGATGTAAATTCCCACGCGGGAAATCTTCACGAGAGGGCCGCATTTTTTTCACGAGAGGCCCGCATTTTTTTGTCCCAGGCCCTGGGATTTTTATGAGAGGCCCGCATTTTTTCACGAGCGGGCCACTTTTTTTCACGAGCGGCCCGCATTTTTTTGTCCCAGGCCCTGGGATTTTTATGAGAGGGCCGCGCAGGAAAATTTCCGGCGTGGGATTTTTCCTCTGGCGCCCCCATTGTTTTCTCAACTATCCTCCCTCCACCCTCCACCCGTCACCCTCCACCAAATCCGGTGCAACCAAATCCGGTGCAACCAAAAAAACCCTCACGCGCGTATCCCGTGCGCGCATGAGCGGCAAAGATACTGCGACATTCTGTGTAGAATGCTTTTGCTAAAGTTAGTGACCCCACCCCCGACCCCTCCCTTGTAGGGGAGGGGTCGGGGGTGGGGTCACTAACTTACTCACACGAAATCTAACTTACTCACACGAAATCATGTGGCTTCTTTTGTTCCCCCAGACCCGCTTTGCGGTCAATGCGAATGCGCCCCAGGTTAATATCAGCCAACGGACGTTAAATTCATGTTAACGCCGACCGACGGGCCGCCCTCCCCACTACCTTTGCGCGCAAAAACCATAAAGACAGCACACATGAACAGAATTCTCAACGCCATCCGCAGAATGCTGCACCGCAAGCAGGTCACTGACTCCACTGAGAACCAGTCCAGTGCCCCCGAGCAGCCAACCGTCCCCGAGCAGCAACAGGCCACTATCAATCAGCAGCAGGCCACCATCAATCAGCTGATGTCCCAGCTGCAGGCCCTTACCGCCCGTATCGAGCAGCTGGAGTCGCGGCTTCGGAACCAGGAGACCGCTGTGCCGGAAGCCTCGTCCCCGGCTCCCGTAAAGTCCTCCTCCCGCAAGTCCTCCCCCCGTCAGGAGCCTGTAGCGGAGCCCGCCGGCAGTCACCACCAGGGCGGAGGTCGCGAGGGGGCCTTCCGCTCCTCCACCATCCTCTTCAACGAGCAGTTCCTGCGCGCCCACTACGACCTGCGCTACAACACCATGAAGGGCATCACCGAGTACAGGGAGAAGGGCGACGACGCCTCCTCCCCCTGGCTCCCCCTCGACGACCGCACGCTGAACACCATGACCGTGGAGCAGCTGAAGGCGGGCGGACAGAGCTGGACCTACGGCATGAAGCTGCTGGTGGAGAGCAACGCCGTGCCGCAGTACAACCCCGTGAAGGACTATCTGGACAGCTGCCCGCAGTGGGACGGCCACGACCACATCGGCGACCTGGCACGCCGCGTGCCCACGCAGTGGGCGCAGTGGCCCCTGATGCTGCGCCGATGGCTCATGGCCATGGTGGCACAGGCACGGGGCATGAACACCATGCACGGCAACGCGCTGGTGCCCCTGCTCATAGGGGCGCAGGGAACGGGGAAGACCACCTTCTGCCGGCAGCTGCTGCCGCCGGAGCTGCGCGAGTACTTCATGGATGACATCAAGATGGACAACGCCGAGCAGGTGGAGCGCGTCCTCGGGCGCATGTGGCTCGTCTGCATCGACGAGTACAACGCCAAGACCGTGCGCGAGCAGGCGAAGATCAAGCGTCTGCTCACGGAGAAGGACGTGCAGGTGCGGCGCATGCGGAGCGACCAGTACCGGCTGACGCACCGCCTCTGCTCGTTCATCGCCACCACCAACGAGCAGCAGCCGCTCACTGACCCCACGGGCTCGCGCCGCTACCTCTGCGTGGAGGTCACGGGGCGCATCGACAACGCCGCCCCCATCTGCCACCGCCAGCTCTTCGCACAGGTGCTCCACCTGCTCGCTGAGGGACAGCCCTGGCACCTCAGCCCCGCCGAGGAGGAGGCCCTGACGGAGCACAACCGCGCCTACCAGGCCCTCGACGCTGCCGCCATGCTGCTCGGCGAGCTCTTCCGCCCCGCCCCCGCCGCCCATGAGCATCTGCTCACCATGACGCAGCTGACGCAGGCCATCAGCGCCGCCGTCGGCGACAGCGCCCTCTGTCCCAACCTGAAGCAGCTGGCAGCAGCCCTCCGTGCCCTCGGCTTCAGGAGGGGGGCATGCAACGGCAAGCACGGGTGGTATGTAATGAGCAGGAGCGAGCAGTAGAAGAGCGGCTGTGCGCTGAGCGTCGTTCAAAAGAAAGAGGAAGTAAGAGTAAAAAAAGGTATCACAAGATTTTGTGTGGGTTGTGCTTTTGTATAAGTTACAGACCCCACCCCCAACCCCTCCCCGTAAGGGTAGGGTTCAGAGGGGAGTGCCTACGGAGTCCCTTTCGGCGGACAAGACGGCAGCCGCTCCCCTCCCTTGTAGGGGAGGGGTTGGGGGTGGGGTCAGTAATTACATTACCCACACGAAATCCTGTAGAACCAAACACTTGAGGTTGAAAGCCTTGGGAATGGTTTTTATCTGTTTTCCTGGTTTTTCTCTGTTTTTCTAAAGCACAGCCTGCCCATACAGAATCTCATATATAGCCGCCCCTCAGTAGAGCAGCAGCAGACCGGCGAAGCCTGCCATGACAATCATCTTGATGGGGTTCACCTTGAAGACCTTCGTGCCGATGAAGGTGGCCAGGAAGAGCAGGACGCTGATCCAGAACTGCCAGGGGTTCTCCTTCGGCGTGGAGAAGTTCTCGGGGGTGCACAGCAGCAGGGTGGCGGCGGCCAGCAGGCCCACCACGGCGGGGCGCAGTCCGGCGAAGATGCTTTGCACCGTGGGGTGCTTCATGTACTTGAGGAACATCTTCGAGATGAGGATCATCAGGATGAACGACGGCAGCACCAGGGCGAAGGTGGCGGTCAGCGAGCCCAGCATGGCCATGGCGTCGCCCATGCCGGCGTTGTGCACGGCGGTATAGCCGCAGTAGGTGGCTGAGTTGATGCCGATGGGGCCGGGCGTCATCTGGCTGATGGCCACGATGTCGGTGAACTCCTGGGTGTTCATCCAGCCCCAGTGGTGCACCACCTCGCCCTGTATGAGCGAGAGCATGCCGTAGCCGCCCCCGAAGCCGAAGAGTCCTATCTGGAAGAAGGTGATGAAGAGCTGTAGGAAGATCATGTCTCAGTGGGTTTGATGAGTGCGCCGTAGATGTAGCCGCCCAGTGCGGCGAGCAGGATGATGAGTATGGGCGAGACGCCCATGAGCCAGATGGCCAGCGCTCCGCCGATGGGAATCCAGCAGGTGGCCCAGCTGATCTTCGCGCTCACGGCCAGGTTGAAGGTGGGCACGGCGATGAGGGCCACCACGGCGGGGCGTATGCCGCGGAAGATGCTCTGCACCACGGCGTTGTCCTGAAAGCGGTGGAAGAACATGGCTATGAGCAGGATGATGAGGAACGAGGGCAGGGCAGTGCCCACGGCTGCCGAGAGGGCGCCGCGCACACGCTGCAGCTTATAGCCTATGAAGACCGCGATGTTGATGGCGAAGACACCCGGGCAGCTCTGTGCGATGGCTATGAGGTCGAGGAGCTCTTCCTTCGTCACCCACCGGTGCTTGTTCACCACCTCCTCCTCGATGAGGGGAATCATGGCGTAGCCGCCACCCAGGGTGAACAGCCCGATGTGGAAGAACGTTTTCAACAATGCATAATGCATAATGCTTAATGCTTAATGCTTAATTGCTGCGCACATTAGAAATCCACTTCCTTGCGTTGACGAAGGCCTCTATCCAGGGCGTCACCTCGTCCTGACGGCGGTTCAGCGGGTACCAGGCGTTCTGCCAGGGGAAGACGGCACGCTCCAGGTGGGGCATCATGCACAGGTGGCGGCCGTCGGCCGAGCAGATGCCGGCCACGTCGTAGTCAGAGCCGTTGGGGTTGGCGGGGTAGCCGTGGTAGTTGTACTTCGCGATGACGTGGTAGCGGTCTTCGCCGCCGGGCAGCGAGAACTTGCCCTCGCCGTGGGCCACCCACAGGCCGAGCTTCGAGCCGCTCAGGCTGCCGAACATCACGCTGTCGTTCTGCGGGATGCTGAGGCTGATGAACTCCGACTCGAACTTATGGCTGTCGTTGTGCAACATCTTCGGAAGTGAAGAGTACTCTTCACTTATCAGCCCCAGCTCCACCATGAGCTGGCAGCCGTTGCAGATGCCGAGCGACAGGGTGTCCTTGCGGGCGTAGAAGCGGTCGAGGGCCTCCTTGGCCTTCGGGTTGAAGAGGAAGGCGCCGGCCCATCCCTTGGCAGAGCCGAGCACGTCGCTGTTAGAGAAGCCTCCGCAGAACACAATCATGTTGATTTCCTCCAGCGTCTCGCGGCCTGTGATGAGGTCGGTCATCATCACGTCCTTCACGTCGAAGCCGGCCAGGTAGAGGCAGTAGGCCATCTCGCGCTCGCCGTTGGTGCCCTTCTCACGGATGATGGCAGCCTTGGGCCTTTCCTCATTCCTCTTTCCACTTTCCTCTTTCCACTTTCCACTTTCTTCTTTCCTCCACTCCAGGCCGTACTGTGCCAGCTTGCCGGTGAAGCCCTTGGGGAACTTCATCTCTATGGGCTGCTGCTTGTAGTTCTGGTAGCGCTCTGCGGCCTTGCCGTTGAAGCTCTGCTTGCGGTCGAGCAGGTAGCTGGTCTTGTACCACACGTCGCGCAGGTGGTCGATGTCGAGGGTGAGGCTCTGCTTCTCATTCGTCGCAATATCATTGCGGCTCCCGGGCCACACCAGCTCCAGCGTGCGGCTGTCCTCCACGGGGTAGCCGATCTTGGCGTAGCCCACGCCCAGCTCCTCCATCAGGTCTTTGAAGTCCTGCTTGTGCTCGTCGCTGACCTCGATGACCACGCCGGGGTTCTCGGCGAAGAGGATCTTCACCAGGTCGCAGCCTTTGTCATTTAGGTGCGCAGCACCGCACAGGTCGTGCAGGTTGATGTGCAGGCCGCCCTTCTGGTTGGCGAAGCACATCTCTAAGAGGGTGGTGATGAGTCCTCCGGCCGAGATGTCGTGTCCGGCCATGACCCATCCGCGCTTGATGAGCTCCTGCACGGCGTTGAAGGCATCGGCGAAGTACTCGGCGTTCTTCACCGTGGGCACGTCGTCGCCCACGTAGCCCAGGCTCTGTGCGAAGGCCGAGCCGCCGAGCCGCTGCTCGTCGAAGCTGAAGTCGATATGGTAGAGCGACGCGCGCTTGTCGTTGACGATGACGGGCGACACCACCTTCTTCACGTCGCTCACCTCTCCACCGGCGCTGACGATGACCGTTCCCGGCGATATGATCTTCTCGCCGTTGGGGTACTGCTGTGTCAGCGAGAGCGAGTCCTTGCCCGTGGGCACGTTGATGTGCAGGTCGCAGCAGAAGTCGCTCAGGGCCTTCACGGCGGCGTAGAGCCTTGCGTCCTCGCCCTGCTGCGAGCGGCAGGGCCACATCCAGTTGGCTGAGAGCGACAGCGAGTCCATGCCGTCGGCCAGCGGAGCCCACACGATGTTGGTCAGTGCCTCGGCCACCGAGAGCACGCTGCCGGCGGCGGGGTTGGCCAGTCCGGCCTGCGGTGCGTGGCCTATGGCGGTGGCAATGCCTTTCTCTCCGCGGTAGTCGAGGGCCACCACGCCGCAGTCGCTCAGCGGCAGCTGAATCTCGCCCTGGCACTGCTGGCGTGCTATCTTGCCCGTCACGCTGCGGTCCACCTTGTTCGTCAGCCAGTCCTTGCAGGCCACGGCCTCCAGCTGCAGCACGCGCTCCAGGTATTCCTGAACAGCCTCAGCCTCGGCTTTGTATTCCACGTCCTTATAGTGGCGCTCCACGGTGACGTCGCGCATGACGGTCTTCGGCGAGTGTCCGAACATCTGGCTGACGTCGAGGTCGAAGGGCTTCACGCCGTCGGCCTGGCGGAAGGAGAAGTGGGCGTCGCCGGTGGTCTCGCCCACTACGTATAGCGGTGCGCGCTCGCGCTCGGCAATGCGGCGCACGTGGTCGATGTGCTTCTCGTCGATGAGCAGTCCCATGCGCTCCTGGCTCTCGTTGGCGATGATCTCCTTGCTGGAGAGCGTCTTGTCGCCGATGGGCAGCTTGGTCATGTCAATCTCGCCGCCGCAGTCCTCCACCAGCTCCGAGAGGCAGTTCAGGTGTCCGGCCGATCCGTGGTCGTGGATGCTGACCACGGGGTTCACGTCCTCCTCGCAGAGTGCGCGCACCAGGTTGTAGGCGCGCTTCTGCATCTCGGGGTTGGCGCGCTGCACGGCGTTCAGCTCAATGCCGTTGCTGTAGCGGCCGGTGTCGACGCTCGACACGCTGCCGCCGCCCAGTCCGATGCGGTAGTTGTCGCCGCCCACGACGACGATCTTGTTGCCTTTCTGCGGCTCCTTCTTCAGGCAGTCGCGCTTCGTGCCGTAGCCCACGCCTCCGGCCAGCATGATGACCTTGTCGTAGGCGTACTTGGCGGGTGGGAGAGGTGTGGTAGATGTGGTAGATGTGGTAGATGGGGTTGGTTCCTGATGCTCGAAGGTGAGCACGGAGCCGCAGATGAGGGGCTGTCCGAACTTGTTGCCGAAGTCCGATGCGCCGTTTGATGCCTTTATCAGTATCTGCTCCGGTGTCTGGTAGAGCCACTGGCGCACGGGCAGGATGTCCTCCCAGTCGCGCCAGGCCCCCCCTACGGCCCCCGAGGGGGCTTCTGTAGTACTGCTGTCAAGGGGCGAGTCTATAGTGGCCCCCTCGGGGGCGGAAGGGGGGGCTAAGCGTGGGTATGCCGTCATGTACACCGCCGTGCCTGCTATGGGCCATGAGCCGGTGCCGCCGCCCATGCGGTCGCGAATCTCGCCGCCGGTGCCGGTGGCAGCGCCGTTGAAGGGCTCCACGGTGGTGGGGAAGTTGTGGGTCTCGGCCTTCAGCGAGATGACGCTCTCGATGTCCTTCACCTGGAAGTAGTCGCTCGTCGACTGGTCCTTCGGTGCGAACTGCTCCACCACGGGGCCCTGGGCGAAGGCCACATTATCTTTATAGGCCGACAGAATCTTGTTGGGGTTCTCCTGCGTGGTCTTCTTGATCATCTGGAAGAGGCTCGACTCCATCTCCTTGCCGTCGATGATGAATGTCCCGCCGAAGATCTTGTGGCGGCAGTGCTCGCTGTTGATCTGTGCGAAGCCGAAGATCTCGCTGTCGGTGAGTGGGCGCCCGTTCTGGCGCTCCAGCCCGTGCAGGTATTCTATCTCCTCGGGCGAGAGGGCCAGTCCCTCCTGCTCGTTATATTCCTCCAGGTTCTCCACATGCTTGATGGGCTCCGGCTGTATGTTCACGGTGAAGATGCGCTGGTCCAGCCCGTTGTACTTGCGCTGCAGCATCTCGTCGAACGAGGGCTCCTCGCTTTCGGTGGGGAAGTACTCCTCAATGCGGCTGATGCCCTGCATGCCCATGTTCTGCGTAATCTCTACGGCGTTGGTCGACCATGGGGTGATCATCTCGCGGCGAGGGCCGATGAAGGTGCCCTCGAGGGCGGTGGCATCGAGCAGCGTGGCGTCGCCATAGAGCCAGCATAGCTGCTGCTGCTCCTGCTCGCTGAGCTGGTGGTCTACTTCGGTGGCAATGACCGACTGCTGTGGTGTCTGAAAGAAATAAATCGTCATAATGCGTTGCTGTTTTTGATTTTGCCTGCAAAGGTACAAATAAGTGAGCGAAAAGCAAAAGAAAAAGCCAATTTTTTCTTTTGCTTTTCCGAGCGGGCGTACCTTCGACCGTAGGTCAGAGGTACAAATAAGTGAGCGAAAAGCAAAAGAAAAAGCCAATTTTTTCGTGCTGTGCAGTTGAGAAAGCCCTGAAGGGGCGGCAGAGTACAGCCGGGGGTGCAACCCCCGGTAAAGGAGAGGGGCTTGCAAGCCCCGAAGGGGCGACGGAACACAGGCAGGGGTAAAACCCCTGCAAGAACGTCACCACACACACATGCTTATGACCCGTTACAGCATTTCTGCTGTAGCAAGTCGGCAAAGCAGGGGTTTTACCCCTGCCTGTGTTCCGTCGCCCCTTCGGGGCTTGCAAGTCCCTCTCCTTTACCGGGGGTTGCACCCCCGGCTGTACTCTGTCGCCCTTTCAGGGCTTTCCCAACTGCACAGGTCGGCAAAGTCTATCGTCTTTAACTCCTTTAACTCCTTTAACTCCTTTAACTCCTTTAACTCCTTATCCCCCTTTCACTCCTTCCCGGCGGGTATGACGTAGAACTGGCGGTTGCTGATGGCGTCGAGCATCCACTGGTCTACGACGATGTGGTCGTCGAGGGCCTTGATGCGCAGCGTGTGCTCGCCCTTCGTCAGCTGCACGGGCGTGCTCCTCAGCGCCTGGGCGCGCAGCACGTTTTGCTTCCATCGCTCCGAGCGGTAGGGCTCCTTCAGCGATATGACCACGGGCGGCTGCTGGTCCACCTGCACCTGGTAGCGCAGGTCGCCGCGGTCGCTGGGCTGCGTGGGTATGAGTGCGGTGTAGAGGGTGGCCTCGCCGTCGTAGGGCCATGTGAACTCATAGCTCAGGGAGCAGCCCTTGGGCAGCACCACGGCCTGCATGGAGTGGCCCAGCATGGGCACTGTCTCTGCCCCGGCGTCGGCGGTGAGAAAGTCGGCGGCATTGCGGGCTATGCGGTGGCCGGGCGTGGGGTGCTGTGGCAGCTGGGTGCGCACGTCGCCGAAGACGGGCAGCTGGCGCGGTGCGGCCGACATTAGGTGGCGCCAGCGTCCGCCGCCGAGGGCGTTGTACTGTGCCGTCAGCTGCAGAATCTCCTCATAGGCGCGGTGGCTGTCGGCATCAGTGCGGCTCAGCATCTTGCGCGTCATGGCGGCAGCGGCATGTATGGGGTAGAGCACGTGGGCGAAGTAGGCATCGCGCTCGTGGTCGGCCACCATCTGGGCATAGACGTCGGCCACGGCTTCTATCTTGGCAAAGTCGGCCATGCGCTCGTAGGCCTCCTTCAGCGTGAACTGCGTCGTCGTGGGCACGCTCTTGCCGCCGGGGTATTTCTTCTTGTCCAGCTCCACCTGCGTCCAGCCCATGAACTCCGGACGGCGTATGGCGTTCAGGAGGTAGAACTCCTTCATGGCCGGGGCAATGGCGTGGCCCACGAAGCCACCGAACTGCTCCATGAGCCATTTCTCCAGGTGAGTCTCAAGGGTTGCGGGCGTCACGCTGCTCATGTCCCACGCCATGTCGAGGAACAGCTGCAGCGGGTAGGCGGCCACCTTCGGGTCGTGCACGTTGGCTATCCACAGCCGTCGGCAGTTGTGGTCGTAGGCGGTGCGCATCTCGTGGTACAGCAGTCCGGGCTGTGTGGTGGCGAGCCACAGGTGGTCGTGGGGCCGTCCCCAGTAGCTCAGGTGGTAGTACACGCCGCTCCCTCCGCTGCGTTGCTGCTGCAGGCTGTCGGGCAGCCGCGTCAGGTAGCCGAAGTTGTCGTCGCACCACATCAGCGTCACGTCGTCGGGCACGCGCAGGCCGCTCTCCATGATCTCGAGCACCTCCTTGTAGGGTATGAACACCTGTGGCACGCGCTCCACATTTTTATGATAGTACTTGCGCAGCAGCTGACGCTGGTCGTCAATGACCTGCTGCAGCCCGCGCAGCTTCTCCTCGGGGGTCTTCACGCCTTCCATCGAGCCGTCGTGAATGCCGCGCATGCCTATGGTGAACAGCTCCTCCGAGCCGCGCACCTGTCGCAGGCGCTCCGTCCAGTAGCGGCGCACCTCGGCCCCGTTGGTGATGTAGTTGTAGGGTCCGCGCTGCTTTACGTCCCATTCGGCCACGTTGTTGCGCAGCAGGGGCTCGCAGTGGCTGGTGCCGATGACGATGCCGAATGAGTCGGCCATCTCCTTGTTGCCGCTGACGGTGAAGAAGCCCGGCGAGACGTCGTGCATGGCGGGCCAGATGGTGTTGGCGCGCAGGCGCAGTAGCAGCTGGAAGAGCGCCTTGTAGGTCTGCGGGCCCATGGGCTGCCGGGGCTCGAAGGTCTTGCCCGACCACTGCCGCAGGCTCCAGTCCTCGTCGTTGATGAAGATGCCGCGGTACTGCACCGATGGTGTGTGCTCCAGCAGGAAGTCGCTGCTGATGGTCAGCCGCTGCTGCGTCGAGGGCCTGACGTCGCCCCACCACACCCACGGCGATACGCCGGCCATGCGGCTCAGCTCCAGCAGGCCGTAGGCCGTGCCGCGGGCGTTGTGGCCCTCAATCACTATCTGTCCCCGTGCGTTGACGCTCAGGCGGAAGCCGTCGTCGCTGCCGCGGCCCTGTACTATCTGGATGGTGGCGTCGGCACCGGCGGCCACGGGGGTGTGGCCCGTCACCAGCTGCATGTCGCTGCAGAACATCTGCAGGGCCTGGCTCACCACGGGGGCCACCTTGCCCTGCACCTGGTAGGTCACGGGGTGCTCGCCGTCGTACCATGTCAGCCGCTCGGCGGCCGTCATGCTGTGCAGCAGGGCCAGCAGGCCCGTCAGCAGCAGCGTTACTCTCTTGTTCATAGTAGTTGTTCGTTCGATTAGTAATGAATAGTCGTCTTATTTCTCTAACCACTGGCGTCGCTCCGCCTCGGGCATCAGCTCTATGGCGTAGCGCAGCGTGGTACGGGCCATGTGGCGTACATGCCGGTCGAGGAAGTCGCGCAGCAGGTCCATGGAGCATCGCTTGCCCATCTCGCGCAGCATCCATCCCACGGCCTTGTGCATCAGGTCGTGCGGGTGGCCGAGCAGTATCTCGGCGTAGCGCAGGCACCACGAGGGGTCGCCCTGCTGCGATGTCTTCCATGTGCATACGATGCTCATGCGCTGTCGCCAGAGGTTGTCGCTGTGGGCCAGTGCGTCGAGCGTCCTTCGCTTGTAGGCTGCCGAGCCGTCGCCCAGTGTCGTGGGCAGCAGCAGCCAGTGGCCCAGCATCTTCGGTGCCGATAGGTCTGTCAGGTCCCAGTTGTTGGCCCGCTCGGCATGGTCGAGGTACAGCGTCAGCAGGGCGTCGCGGCGCGCCGTGGCCTCGGCGTCGTGCTCCAGTCGCTTCGTCGCCGCCCGCTGAAACTGGTCCACCATGATGAGCAGACCGCACAGGCGCACCTCGTGCCAGGGCGACAGCAGCAGCCGGGGCACCTCGCTCAGGGGGAGGCTGCGGGCCACGAGTTTCACCACCTCGCGCGTCTGGGGCACCTTCAGCCCCAGGAACTCGTCGCCATAGCCGTACTCGCCGGGGCCGGTCTTGAAGAACCGCATCAGCACCTGCCGCTGCTCCTCGTTGCGCTGCGACTCCATGTAGCTTATGATTTCCTTTGCTGTCGTCATTGGTCTGCCGTTGTCATCATCCGCATCCGATGGCGGAAGTTTGCCGCAAAGGTACGAAAAAGCTGGCGATGCGCAAAGAAATTATTCTTTTTTTTGCGCCCCAGGCGTTTATTTATAAGAAAATGACTACCTTTGCACGTGCCAATGACTTGCAGGTATGCCATAGTAGATGTCGAGGTGGGCGTCAGCGACCACAAGATCCATGATATCGGATCTTTGCGATATGATGGAGCCGTGTACCATGGCTGTTCGCTGGCTGAGCTGACCGGCTTCCTGAGCCAGGTGGAATTCCTGTGCGGGCATAACATCATCCACCACGACGCCAGCTACCTCTGGCCCGACGGCGACTGCCCGTTCACGCTGGTCGACACGCTCTACCTCTCGCCGCTGCTCTTCCCTGAGCGGCCCTATCACCGTCTGCTGAAGGACGACAAGCTCATCAGCGAGCAGATGAACAACCCCGTGAACGACTGCGAGAAAGCCCGCGACCTGCTGATGGACGAGCTGTCCTGCTGGCAGGCGCTGCCCGGCGAGCGGCGCGCCGTGTACTGCCTTTTGCTCAGCGGGCAGCGTGAGTTCGATGGGTTCCTGAAGATGGCGGCCCCCGCCCCCGGCCCCTCCCACGAGGAGGGCGACTGGCGTGGGCAACCGGCTGTTCATACACACCAACGGCGACCCCTTCGACCGTCTGCCCGCCGACAGCCACCGTACTGACGACTGTAGCTACCCCCTGCCCGAGGAGATGGTGCTGCAGCTGTCGCACAAGGATGTCAACCTCGGCTTCTTCAAGCCCATCAAGCAGCAGGTGCTGGCACTGCGCAGCGGCGACCCCCTGCTGCCCAGCGACAACTACTTCCTCCAGCCCTCCACCGGGCGGGCCGTGGCCAAGCTGTCTGCCGGCATGCAGGAAAAGCTGGCCTCCTGGCGCGACCGTGGCTACAGCCCATCGGCCGCCACCGTCCGCTTCGTGGTGGCATGGAAGCCCAAGGACGCCGCTAAGGAGGAGCCGGAGACCGCCGTCCTGCTCATCGACCTGACCCTTAGTAGCCATAGTGATACCCAATAATAAGGAGGGAAAAGAAAAAACACAGTTTTTTATTTGTCGCTTTACGCAATTCTTGCTACCTTTGCACGCGAAATGAAGAGGACGTCACTTGCCACACTCTCGTTCTGCACCGCCCTTGCCGGCTGGGGGCAGGCTCAGGACTCGCTGCACAGCACGCAGCAGCTCGACGATGTTGTCGTCACCTCGCGGCGGGCAGCGCACACATCACGACACCACCGGCGGCGGAATGTCGGATGCAATGTCCTCGCACCCCTTTCTCATCGACACCAACCGCGAGCAGCAGCGTGTCACCATCACCTACGATGCTGAAAAGACCACACCGGCCCAGCTGTTGAAAAGCTTCACCCGCTTTGGCTACAAGGCCACCGAGGTGAACGACTCGCTACAGCAGAAACCGGCGCGCCAATAGCATTTTATATTCCGCATCGCCGTTTATCCGATGATGGCCTCTATCTGCCTGTCGGTGGCCTGCGGCAGCAGCTGGCGCAGGTGCTCGGCCATGCGGTCGTGCGACTGCTGCGGCGTGCGCTGGGTGGTGCATGCCTGGTGGCCCAGCAGGGCCTCGGGGGTGGTCAGCAGCGACCAGCCCCAGCCGTACTCGCGGCCGTGGCGGTCGGTGGGGTAGACGAAGTCTTCAGTCACGATGTGGCACCCCATCTGCAGCCGTGTGACGTAGCTGTCGAAGCGGCTGCGCATCTTCGGACCGTCGAAGCCGCAGGCGGCGCGCAGCTGTCGGGTGATGAGGCTGCCCTGCTGGCCCAGCGTGGTGAGGATGGCCTCCTCGATGGTGCCCTCCTCAGGCCGTGGGTGCCGGCTGCGCCGGTAGTTGCAGAAGTCGGGCCACCACCGGCGGCTGATGAAGCCTGCCTTCCCACCGAAGAACTTGCCGTAGACGCAGTCGCCCTCGGTGACAATCTCGCCCTTCCACTTCCACAGCGGCCAGTCCCAGCCGCCGTCGGGCAGCACCACGTAGCGGCAGTCGTCGGTGACGGCCTCCTCGGCCGAGAACCCCGCTATGCCGCCTGCCAGCAGTGGCAGGAAGCCCACCTCGCTGATGTACTCCATCAGTCCTGCAGCAGAATATATCTCTCGTCGTTTCATGCTTTTTCGTGTTATATCTGTCGTTTATGTATTACCCATTGTCCTGTTTTGCTCGAACCTTCATAGCGTACTCCATATTGCTCTTTCAGAATTCGAAGGTCTTTTCTTAATGTAGTAAGACTAACTCCCAGTGTATCACAGATTCTCTCGCGAGTTATTTGCGGCTCGTTCTGAATAAGAGCAATTATCATATCTATTCGGCCATCTTGCGGTAACTTTTTGGGGGCACTTTTGGGGGCACTTTTGGGGGCACTTTTGGGGGCACTGTCCTCTATCCGTTTAATTGGGAGCACCAAGGCGACCTCATCCACATCCAAACGGTTGTCCAAAATAGGCTCACCCCAACCAGCCTCTTTCCAAGCACTAAGTATCATCGGGAAGCCAGATCCGAGGTTCTCACCATAGCCAATCATCCTTAGCATATTCTGCATCTTTGGGTTACGGGCTTTTGATACACCGCCTTCATAGATGTCCTTCAGGGGCAGCATCAGCAACCCAGGATTGCGGAAAACCAGTCGGTCTTCATGCTTCTCAATCCGCAGCACCCCCGCCTCCAGCATAATATCAGCATGGATGATGGCGTTGGTAAATGCCTCGCGCACTGCTTTATGCAGGGGCGTGTCATCTATTCGCTGAATACCTTCCATTCGGAATGGACGTGGGAGGTCGAAGGTCACTTTGGGAATCACGCGGCTAAAGAACTGATACAAGTTGTTCTCCCAGCGTCCATCATAGGTCAATCGGTCGCTATAACGCTCTTCACCTATCAGATTGCAGAAGTCGATGTAGTCCATCCTGAAGTTGGCAAACCGCTCTTGTATCGAAAGCCCCTTGCCAAACATCATCAGGCCTGCCATCGTCAATCCTTCTTTTCCAGTTTCTCTGTCAACGATATAGCCACCAAGGTTCTTCAGAAAGGTCTTGTCATCTACTTCATTCCATACATGTCCCTCATTCCTGAATTGAAACAACGTGCGGTACCTACGCAGCGTGTCTGGATCAACGTCATCCATGTCGTAATGCTCCATCAGTGCTCCGTCGTTTCCTCCCTCGTAAGAGTCACGAATCATTGCCCTCACCTGTTGTTCTGTGCAATGATAGTCTCCCTCATGGTTACGTTTGTACGTATTCTTATAGACATTCTCATTCAGATAGACAGGTTTTACATGCCAGTCTGCCATCGGCACATGGATGCAAACCACGTCATCGCCATCCACATCCACCACTTCCACATCACTATCCGTCAGGATGTTAGCACTCACCTTATTACTGTTGATGGTATTCCAGAAATCTTTCCGGATTCTTTCTGCATCATCAACCCCTTCTATTCGAAACCTCTTTGCAAGGTCTTTCTCCTTCAAGTCCTCAGAAACACCTAATAAGATGGTTCCGCCCATCGTATTTGCGAAAGCAGAATAGCTCATCCAAACCGACTTGGGCACATCCGTCTTGGCCAGCTTTG
>CAMOWH010000003.1:0-50669 GCA_946628315.1 uncultured Prevotella sp. | reverse complement strand
AGGTGCTGGACAAAATGAAGTGGACGGGCTGGCTGGTCGTAGAACGCTCGCGCAACGCCAAGGACGTGCGCAACGTCCGCAGCAACTTCGGCACCAACGTCGCCTACCTGAAGGAAATTTTTGAGAGTTGACAGTTGAGAGTTGAGAGTTGATAATTGATAACTGAATAATAATAACTAATTTAAAACAAAATGCTTATGAAGAAACTTCGTTTATCAGCAACGATGAAGATGTGTCTGTTGGCGATAGCCTCCAGTACATTGCTTTTCTCGTGTGCTTCGGATGGTTTTGACGACGAAAGCTTTAAAGGTACTTATGAGGGGTTCCAGCTGACATCCCCTGCTGCTGAAACCATTACCGTTAAGGCAAGTTCTGACAAACAGAGTCAGACCATTTCCTGGGAAGCTATCAATGGTGCTGGAACCTATACGGTTTCCATTTACCAGGGTGAGAACAAAGAGAATGTGGTTGTAAAGGATCAAAAGGTCAAGGTGAACCAGATTACAATTCCTCGCATTGACAAGACTTACTACTTCATTTCAATTCTGACAGACGAGAATGTTCCAGAGGGTAACGCTGGTGCTACTTCGACCACAGAGTATGCGTGGTCTACGTTTACCATTGACGTGGCAACTATTCCCTCGGGGACTGACTTGACAACGTATTTCACAGAGAATCCTATCCCCGTGGCTTATCTCGGATCGGACATTACCTATACGTTGGAACCTGGCGGCGAGTACACACTTTCTGATGCTCTCAATACTGACGGGTTCATCTTCAACTTGGTATGTCAGGATGAAATAAACCGTGCAAGTATTGATTTCAAAGGAGCAAAGGCCGGCTTCGTCACTGGCTCTGGATTCACGCTGAAAAATCTGGATATTGACGCCGGTGCCTCAGAAGCTGCTTTCATCCAGCTGAGCAAGGAACCTGTTGCTGAACCTATCACTGCTAACATGTGGAGCACTGACTACAATCTTTACCTTATTGAAGATCCTATCGCCGTTATCAATTGTGATATTGACAACCTGAACTCGTTCTTCTTCACTGATGTGAAGTTTGGAAGCAATGGTGTCTACTTCCCCACCAGTGTATTGGTCGATAACTGTGTAGTACACCTGACTACTACGACAGACAATACGAATTACGCTTATTTCTACACCAATAACGGTGGCGGCTTCATCAAGGAGCTTAACGTTACGAACTCAACATTCTACAACACCGGCGCAGGCAATTTCCGTTACTTTGCCCGCTATGGCGGTTTTGGTTTGAACAACGTACAGGAGTACTTTGGTTGGCAGGACAATACTATCAACTATGCAAACAGCACGTTCTACAGCGTTTGTGCAAAGGACGGTCAGTGGGGAAACTACAACGGTATCTACCGTGCAACTACTTCCAATTTCTTCATGACGGACTGTATTTTCTACAACTGCTCAACTTCCGGCAGTGTTCCCCGCCGTTTCCTCCAGGGCCGTGCTCCGAGTGAGGGCGCAACTAATGTGGTGTTCAGAAACAATACCTACATGAAGAACGATGGAACCTTCCAGGATCCTCAGAACTATGACATCTCTGGTACAAACATTGAGGAAGATCCCCGCTTTGCAGATCCGGCAAATGGCAACTTCACCATCAGTGGTGCTACGCAGGTGGCCCGCAGAACTGGTGACCCACGTTGGCTGCCGTAAGAAATTGATAATTGATAACTGATAATTGATAATTATGAAAAAATATATAAAAACCTTATGTCTCAGTCTGATGCTGATGTTCTCGGCTTCGGCTATGGCACAGAATAAAGTGGTGACTGGTACTGTCATTGATGAACTGGGCGAACCTGTTATCGGTGCTACCGTACGTGTAGAGGGTACGAAGACCGCCACGGTTACCGACTTCGACGGTAACTATAAGATTGAAGTTCCTGAAAAGGGAAAGATTGTCGTTTCGTATATCGGTTATAAGGATGCTGTGACTACCGGTGGACAGCTGAAGTTGGAAACCAACAGCAATGACCTTGAAGAGGTGGTGGTTGTAGGTTATGGTGTTCAAAAGAAGGCTCACCTGACGGGTTCTGTAGGAACTGTCGACATGAATGAGGCTTCTGAGATTACTACCGGTAGCCTGGGTGCCACACTGAGTGGCTTGGTAAACGGTCTTAGTGTTGATGATGGTTCCAAGCCCGGCGAGCGTGCTACGTTGTCTATCCGTGATGCCCGTTCTCAGGCCTCACTGGCTGGTTACAATGCTACTACCAACGGTAGCACAGAGCCTCTGTACGTTATTGACGGCTATATCTATCCTAACGACGTGAAAGTAGGTAATGAACGACAGAATCTGGGTGCTGAGGCATTCAGCAACCTGGATGCCTCTGAGGTTGAGAGCATCTCGGTACTGAAAGACGCCGCTGCTGCCGTCTATGGTGCACGTGCTGCCAACGGTGTTATCCTGGTGACCACCAAGAAAGGAAAGCTGGGTGCTCCCCGCATCAGCTATAGTGGTTCGTTTGGTATCACGAACGAGGTCTCTCGTCCTTCTATGCTGAGTGCTTATAACTTTGGCCGCCTCTATAACATCATTCAGGCTCGTGACCCGAAGAATGCTTCACTAAACGCAACCACCCAGCTGTTCCAGGCTGACGAGTTGGAGGCTATGAAGAGTTTGAACTACGACCTGTTAGACAAATACTGGAAGACCGGTTACACCCAGAAACACAGCGTGAACGTCAGTGGTGCTACTGATAACGTTAGCTACTTCGGTGGTATCAGCTACTTCAAGCAGGATGGTAACTTAGGTAATCTGGACTACGACCGCTGGAACTACCGTGCGGGTATTGATGTCAAGATAAGCAAATGGCTGTCGGCAAACTTGAACGTCAATGGCGACTATGGCAAGAAGAACTCCCCGTATATCTCAGATGGTAGTGGTGGTGATGACTATTATCGCCTGCTCTACCGTCCTACCTACTATCCAGAGTATGTCAACGGACACGCACTCTTGCCTTATGGTCCTGAGAACTCTTCCTCGGCTACAACCTCTCGTAATACCTATCATTACGACCTGTTGCAAAACCATAACGGTGACTTCAGCAAGAACACCACTTCTAACCAGACCATCAATGCCGGCATCAAGTTCGACTTAGGCATCATCAAGGCGCTGGAAGGTTTAAAGGTCAGCTTCACCTATTCTAAGAGTATCAACAATAGCAAGACTAACGGCTACGGCTCGAAGTACACACTATATGAAATGACCAACCGTTATGGTAGCGGACGCCACTTGTATACCCCTACTACGGGCGATGTGGAGGGCTATGACTATCTCGCTGACGGCAATTTCAACCCCCGTACCCAGAACAACGGTAACTTCCTGAGCCGCCAGATGATTCGCACAGACAACTATCAGATGAACTTGACGTTCCAGTACAACCGCAAGTTTGGTCTGCATGATATAGGTGCCCTGTTCTCTATAGAGAAGTCAGAGGCTGAGACCGAGTGGAACCTGATTTCGGCTACAGAGCCCTATGAGTTTACCAACCACCAGTACAGCGGCATTGACAAGACCAACACGGTTGTCACTGGTAACTTCTCACGCACGGAGAGCGGTATGTTGTCATACATCGGACGTGTCAACTATTCGTATGCCGACCGTTATCTGGTAGAGTTCCTGCTACGTTCGGATGCTTCTACCAAGTTTGCTCCTAAGAACTATTGGGGAACCTTCCCCACCTTCAGTTTAGGTTGGGTGATGAGCGAAGAGTCATGGTTCCAGAACGCTAAAGCACTGAAGTGGATTGACTTCCTGAAGATTCGCGGCTCTTATGGTATTGCCGGTCGTGACAATATTGCTGCCTGGCAGTGGCAGTCATACTATAATCTGGATCCCAACAACGGTTCCGTATTCGGCGAGGGTACCACTATCGCCTCAGGTGGTGTGATAACCATGAACAAGGAGAGTGCCGTTCAGAACCCTGATGTGAAGTGGAGTAAGTCTTACAAAGCAAACATTGGTCTTGACTTGCGTTTCCTCAACCAGCGCCTGAATGTGACCTACGACTTCTATCATGAGCGCAACCGTGACATTCTGCTGGAATTCAAAGGAACTGTACAGTCGGTAACGGGTAACAAGTCGGCTCCCTTCAACTATGGTTCTATGAACAACTGGGGACATGAGCTTTCTATCACTTGGCGTGACAAGATTGGCAAGGACTTCAAGTATCATATTGGTATGAACACTGGTTACAGCGACAATAAGATTCTGGAGCAGGAATGGGCAACCACCAACCTCTACAAAGCACAGACCTACGGCAATCGTACCGATGTAGGTACTTGGGGCTTACAGTGTCTGGGTATGTTCCGTACCTTCCACGATATTGACCAGTACTTCGAGGAGCACTTGAAGAATCCTGAAACTGGTCAGTATGGTACTTATCTGGGACTGACCAAGGATGAAGTTCGTCCGGGTATGCTGATATATAAGGATGTACGCGGTGTGTATAATCAGGAGACAGGTACCTATGCAGATAAGGACTATAGCATTACTGCAGAGGACGAGGTACAGTTGAGCACACGTAGCAGCAATATCTATGGATTCACTATCAATGCCGGTGCAGAGTATAAGGGTATTACCCTCTCACTGCAGTTTGCTGCTCACTGGGGCAGTTACGATACTGTTAGTGGAGCCGCTCTGAAGTCACCAAGTACTTACTCTACTGACTACTTCAATATGCCTTCATTCTGGAATCCTGACGACATCTTTGTCTATGAGGACATTTATGACGGAAAGGGCAATCTGATCCAGAAGGCTAACCGCAATGGCTCGCTACCTAACCCAGGCTATTCAGTTAATACGCAGACTTCTACGTTCTGGCGTATCAGCGGTGCCCGCGTTCAGTTAAACCGTCTGACACTGGGTTATAACATCCCCAAGAACTGGATTAAGGGTATTGGTATTCAGAGTGCCCGTATCAGCATTACAGGCCAGAACCTGATTAACTTCTACAACCCCAACCCCGATAAATTCTTCAGTCCGTTGGCAGGTTCGTACGGCAGCTATCCTAACCTGCGCAAGTGGAACATTGGTGTCAACCTGTCGTTCTAAGTTAATGATTAAACGTTAAAGATTAAAGAATATGAAAAAAGCAATTAAATATTTCAGCTTCGGTCTTGTGTCGGCTCTTGCTTTCTCTGCTTGTAGTGATAGTTTCTTGGAGGAGAAGCAAAATTACGAGGCTGTAGGTCAGGATGTATATAACTACTATGTAGGTGCAAAAGGCCGTATCAATGACCTCTACAGCTTTTGTCTGCCGACGATTACTGATATGAGTTGGCGCTATCCCTCTGCAGGTAAGGGGGACGATGCTGGCAAGTCTACCGAAGAATATAGCGGCTTCTCTCCGTTTGTAGATCCTGAGATTACCTTCAGTTCGATGTCCAATACCAATCCTGTTCCTGACTATTATGACGGTGGAGGTACAGATAATGTGCGTAATAACCCCTGGGGTACAATCAGAAACATCAACAATGCCATCAATGGTGTAGAGAACAGTACATTGTCTGAAGAGCAGAAGAATGAACTCTTAGGACAGGCCTACTTCTTCCGTGCATGGACTTACTACAAGCTCGTAAAGTGGTATGGCGGTGTGCCTATCGTGAAGACGGTGATAGATTCGGGCAATGACTTGGTTCTTCGCTCGTCTGCCAAGGAATGTTTCGATTTCATTATTGAAGACCTAAATAAATCAGCAGAACTGCTGAAGCCCTTCACCGCCAATGGTGGCTGGTCGTCAGCAGACTATGGCCGGGTGACCTCTGGTACTGCATTGGCTCTGAAGGGTCGTGTACTTACGCTTTGGTGTAGCCCGCTCTTCAACCGTGCTAAAGATACCAAGCGCTACGAAGAAGCCTATGCAGCCATGAAGGCTGATATGGCTACCATCGATGCCTGTGGCTATGGTCTCTATGGCGAGGGAAATCCTGGAACCAACGCTTCTGCCTTTGCTAATATGTTTGCTACGGTAGGCAAAAACCCAGAGGCAGTATTCTTCACATTGTATAATACGGTTACAGACTTCTCCGGATATGCTGATAAGGTGAAGAACAATCGTTGGGAACGCGATATTCGTCCAAGTAACGCTGGCGGTGGCGGTCTGACTCCGTCTAAGATGATGATTGACCTCTTCCCCATGGCTGACGGTAAGTTGCCTAAGGGTTACACTGGATATAGCAAGTTGCAGACTTCAAGCTACGACTATGACGAGCGTTATCCTTTCTTCAACCGTGATCCACGCTTCTATCGTACTTTCGCATTCCCGGGCTTCCGCTGGGCTTATACTACTGGTGGCTATGGCGATGCTAAAGCTATGGACCCACACAATCCTTCTTACGATGGTGGTGCTAACTATGTGCTGTGGAACTACGTCTGGTTCTATGGCGGTGATCCGCTGGACGAGAACGAGACGAGCTATCGCGGTGCCGACAATCTGGCGAAGCCTTCAGGTGCCTATATTCGCAAGAAGTCTGACGACGCAGATGTGAATGCAGCCCTCTATGACTATCGTCCTGACGGACAGGGTGCCAGAAATGGTGCTGAAGCAGTGCCTTTCTGCTCAGCTGCTCCTTACATCGAAATGCGTTATGCTGAGGTGCTGCTGAACTTGGCTGAGGTGGCTTGTTTCGCTGGTCATACTGATGAGTCTTATGCTATTCTGAAACGCATCCGTCAGCGTGCCGGTTACACGGGTGATTGCGGTTTGACGGTTTCAAGTGATGAAGCTACTTGTATGAGTGCCATCCTGTATGAGCGCCAGATTGAATTTGCCTATGAGGGTAAGCGCTTCGACGATATGCGTCGCTGGATGCTCTTCGATGGTGGTGCACAGCAGCCTCAGGGTGCTCCTGCTTCCTGGACTCCTACAGGTTGGGGTGGCAATACCTGCAGTTGGTTAGGATTCAAGCCGTTCAACGGTCAGCGTCGTGAGAACTTTATCTATCGTGTGGCAAAGAGCTATACCGTTGATGCATCTCTTGAGACTTACGATCAGGATCCCATTGGCGACGTAGCCCGTCCTGCCGGCGTAGACCTTCGTAATGCCGACCTGACTTCTCAGCTGAATACGCTGAAAGAATGGTACGAGGCTAATCTGACTTACATGAAGCGACCTGGTGATGCCCGTTATACAGATTTGACACTGAAGTATATTACTTACAAACCACAGTATTACTTCTTGGGTCTCAAGCAGAGTGTGTCAGCTCACAACAAGGGCTTACAGCAGACCATTGGTTGGGAAGACTACAATAATAGTGGTGCTATGGGCACTTTCGACCCGTTGGCAGAAAATGCTCCGGCTGCTGAGTAAGCAACAAATCACTTTTATACAAAACATGCCCTGCACTTCATCGGTGCAGGGCATGTTCGTTTACGAAGAATAGTTGAGTTGCTCCTATATCACGTTAAAAGTAGTATGCCAGAGCTATCTGCCAAGCGTTATTCTTGACTTTGACATTGTTTTCTACGCCATTCTTGATGACTTTATACTCTGCATTCTTGCTCAATGCGAAGTTGTAGTTGACACTTACCTGCAGGTGGTTGGCAAACATGAGTCCCAGGCCGGCATTGCCACTGATATTAGCCGTTTTCAAAGACCAGTCGCTGACCTTCTGTTTCTCGGTGTCACCACCTACATTAAAGCCAAACTGGGGACCTGCATAGAGGTATAAGCTGGCGAAAGCGCCCAAACCAAAGCCATAGCGGGCATGAATGGGGATTTGGACACTTTTCTGCTGTAACTTCTCGCCCGTATCCTTGACTTCAGCTTCGCGCTGATCGTACAGCACAGCAGCGTCCATGCTTAAAGACACAATAGGCAGGGTGAATCGTACAGTAGGACCGATAAAGAAACCTGACTTGTTAGAGATGGATTCCTCCAGATCACTCTGATTCAGTGACAGCTTGGTCTCATTAAGACCACCTTTGATGCCAAAGCTCACCTGGGCCTGCGCTTCGTTAAATGGTAAATGACAAATGATAAATGATAGACAAATCACCTTCTTCCATTGATTGGCTGTCAATATCTTCTTCATATTCACTTATCATTTGTCATTTAGGATGAAGTCCGCGACACTCGATTAGTGACGCTGGCGGCGGACGGTAATCCTTGCTCCGCTGGACGAAGAGACACCACTGCTGTTGCGGCTCTTCTTGGCCTTCACAGAAGCTGTGCGGCCTTTGCGACCTTTCTTGGCAGCTTTCAACTGAGCGGGGTCCAGACGGGCTATGGAGTCAAGGGAGTCCTTGCGGTGCTTGTCGCCGAAGATGTTCTCCTCGAAGGCTCGCAACTCGGCCTCAATCTTCTTCTGTTCCTTAGCCAGTGCCGAGTCGGTAGGACAATACTGCGCCAGGGTCTTGCCCAGCATATTGTTGGTCTTATAAATCTTACCCTCGTAGCGATTCATGGTGAAATAGTCCTCCATCGACATGGTGGCGGCATTGTTCAGGTTGGAGGTCATCACTGTCTGGCGACTGAGGAAAGGTTCCAGGTCCGAATACTTCACCCAGAAGAGAGGATATTTAGAAGCCTCGCCGCCAAAGTCGTCTTCGCGCAACATCACAGGACAGATGCTCTGTACCTTGCGGTGGAATGTCGAGTTGGCATCATCGAAGTAGGCGCTCTCCTTTAGGTAGTACATCTTCACCTCTGCCGAGGGAATGTCGCTGTTCTCAACACGTATCTTGCCGTCTTTCTCCTCATAATAGATATGATAGTTGTCCAGCACCGTCTTCATCTGCACCTTGGCAGAGTCGTTGAAGACCTCATTGCCGTCCAGACGATACTCATAGACGGGGATGTAGCCGTTCAGGGCCAACTTGAAGACGTAGGTAAACAGGTTCAGCTGCCTGTCGATGGGCTCCACGGGATAGTAGAGTCCGGCATTGGCATCCTTGTTAAGGTCTATCTCGCGATAGATGTCACGACGCCATACCACGTTCTCCGGCATGTCTACAGCGGTAGGGAACATCAGCCTGGCACGCAAGGACATGCCCTGATTCTGCGCCTTCTGTTGTTGCTGAGCCTGCTGGCGACGAGCCTTAGGCTGGGCACTCACCCCCCCTGCCACCAGCGTTATCATCAATAAGAACAATACTCTCTTCATAATTATCAATTATCAATTATCAATTACTTCACAATGACCTCCATAGAGGCGTTCAGCTTGCGCTGGATACCGTCAGGACCTATCGCATTGACTCGTGAGATGTAGAAGCGACGGTTGCGCTGCAACTTACGGAAGGTGTCCTTCTGACGGGCTGAGAAGCTGGCACCGTCTGAAACCATCGGCACGGCATTACCCATATTGTCGAAGAATACCGTCTCAAACGACTGCACCTTGAAGGCAATGTCGAGGATACCGTCATCAATGGCAGCACCAATGCCGTCGATGCTCATCAGCTGAGCCTTCGACAGACCACCGCCCTTATAGCGTACCGGACTGCCACTCTCGTCCTTCATGGCAATGTATGGCGTAGGGTCTGGCAGACGGCGCACCCGGAAGGTAAACTGTCCCATCTGCTGGGCACGGCCAGTATTGGTTGAGGTGACGGTGATGGTAACGTTCTGGCCTACTGCCGTCGGACGGGCAATATAACGGCCAGGGCCTACGGGCTGCAAGGAACCGCCAGACATCGTGGCTTGCACCTTGTTGACTGGCACTCCGGGTACTGAAACGCTCAACGGGTTGTTATAACCCGCATAGAGCACATTCATCAGGTCTGCAGACACCGTTGCCGAGGGGTCTACCACCGTATATTTCTGCTCGAAGTCACGCTTCAGCAGTTCGCCGTTTCCGTTCTCTACCTGTATGTAACCCGAGAGCGTAAAGTCACCTGTACGTCCCGTAACGGTTTCATACATTCCGCCGGGCAGGTTGACCTCCTTGCCACCGATAAAAATCTGGGGCACCTGGGTGGTATCGACTGCAGCCATCACGATACGGGCTGAGAACTTATCGCCGCGTACAATGGTCTGCGAGTTGGGAATGACAAACGCATTGAGGGCATTGACACGAATGTCCTTGACGTCAATGTTCTGAACCAGCGTGTGCAACACTGCGCTCTCGGCATAGCGCACATCGTTCTGCAATTTGGAGAGCAGGGTGACAGCTGCTGCTGCCGGCATAGACTCAAACATATACTCCTGCCAGTTCTTGCCCATTGACTGAGCATCCTTGGGAATCTCGGTAGTCAGGTTCGAGGCAATCATCTTCTTCTGGCGATAGCCGGTGACCATTTCCAACATCTTGACACGATAGGCATTGACAGCATCAAACAGTTCCTTGCCACGTCCCCTTCCGGGAGCCAGCATCACCTGATTGGCAGCCTCCAGGTCCTCCTTGTTGCGAATGTTCAGCACATCACCGTCCTCGCCGTCGGCTTCCTTGACAATCGCTAACTTCAACTCGTCAGCCAGATTGTAGAGGGCATTACTCATCTGCTTCACCTCTTGCGACTTGTCGTACCACTGCTTCACCTTCTGCGGATTCTTCTTCATCTGCAGGGCAAAGTCATCATATATGGCTATGTTCTCGTTGGTGGCATTGATGGTGGTGCGCTTCAGGCTCTCTTCGACAATAGAGAATCCGTTGAGCACCTCTGTCGAGACGTTCAATGCCAGCATCGCCATCAGTACGACGTACATCAGGTTAATCATCTTCTGACGCGGAGAAACTGGTCTTTTCTTGATTGCCATTCTTTCTTTTTTTTCGATGTTTCGAAGATTCGATGTTAAATATTAGCCCTTACCTGCATAGCTTCAATCATGCGGGCATAGATCTTATTCAGTTCAACAATCTGCTCAGCCATGTGGCGCGTCTGCTCATTGATCTCGTCAATGGTACTGATTTGTGCGCTGGCACTCTTCAGCTGCATCTCGTAGACACGGCTGATGCCTGTCAGCGTACGGTTCAGGTTCTCCATCTCCTCGGAGTCACGTGTCAGGCGCTGGCTCTGCTCAGAAACCTTCTGCAACATTTCCGTCAGGCGGTTCAGCTCGTCGACATAATTAGAAGTGGCATCCTTCAGTTCCTCAGCCATAGACTGCTCTACCGCCTGCTGAGGCGCAACGATGGCTCCACCACCCACATGGACGGGAGTACCCTCCCAGCGCGATGCCTCCTGGCCATTGCCGACAACACCGCCAACGGCTGAGCCTCCTCCACCATTGATGACGACCGTTCCACCTCCGGCAACGGCAGCAGGGGCAGCAGCCTCCTCATCCACATGGATATTCAGATCCATACCATCAGTAGTTTTATCGAACGGACGGTCGAAGGCAGCCAGGAAGAACACAAACACCTCAGTACCCATACCCAGGAACAGGAAGAAGTTAGCTCCCGGCAGGTGGGTCAGCTTGAAGAGCGTACCCAGAATGACGATAGACGCACCCCACGAGTAGGCATAGTTCAGAAATGTCTGACCTGGCACACTATCCATCCACTTTTGCAAGCGGTAGATAAAATTCAGCTTACTATATGTTGTCATAGCTATTTACTTTATAACCTTTTTACTTCTTTCCCTTTTTACCCTTCAGCTTAATCTTGTCACTGGTGGTATTGGCCAGCGAGCGCACACAACGGAAACCGATATACGCACGGGGCTGGTTCTGATATTCGTACGAGCGCCATGCGGAACGGATATAACTCTCGGGGTCTTTCCACGAACCACCTCGTACACTCTTTTTCTTCAAGCGATAGGGGTCTTCCTTGGCAGCATTGTACTTCAGCTGCGGGTTGATGTCGTTCATCGATTCCACACCGGCCTCGGTATAGATGGTTGAGCACCACTCGGCCACATTACCCGCCATATCATAGAGGCCGTTGGAGTTAGACGAATAGATGCCCACCCGACTGGTTATCAAGTTGCCGTCCTTGGTGTAGTTACCGTTGTCGGGCTTGAAGTTGGCATAGAAACAGCCATTGCCGCTCATCACGTCCTCATTGTCCCAGGGAAACTCGTTCTGATCCTTGCCACGGGCCGCATACTCCCACTCGGCCTCTGTCGGCAGACGGTAGCGCTGCACATAGCGGGCTGAAGGTCCCAGACCACGCAGCAGGAATTGCGTACGCCAGGCGCAAAAAGCGTTGGCCTGTTCCCACGTCACACCTACAACAGGATAGTCGTTATAGGCGGCACCGCTGAAGTAGTAGCGCATGTAGGTCTCGTTCTCTGCATTGGGGAAGTCGTTGACCCAGCAGGTCGTGTCGGGATAGATATTCACTATGTACGTATTCAGGAAGTCCCACTCGCCCGTGTACTGGCGATTGATGGTCTCACGTACAATCTTGCCGTCGTCATTGATATAGGCAGTATCCTTCGATATCCATATCTGCTCATTGGGATTCGGACGGATATCAGTATTCAGGATGCGCTCCTCAGGATTGATGCGGTACTTGCGCTTGGCGGCCTCCGTATAGTCGTAGATTTCATAACGGTAGTTCATCTGGCGCCAGTCAAGCATTTTCTCGCCCGTTACGGGATTGGTGACATAGAGGCTCTCTATGGCACGCTGCTCGTCCTCGTTGGGTTTGCGGGGCAGTGCTTTCTTCCAGTTCAGATGAGGAGTCACGGGGTCGCCGTTCTTGTCTTCCTCTATCTTATAGCTCTCGTCGCCGCCATAGGCAGGATCGGCCAGACGCTCGCGCAGAATGGAGTCGCGCACATAGTTTACAAACTGGCGATACATGGAGTTGGTCACCTCATGCTCGTCCATCCAAAAGCCCTCTACCGAGATGTCTCTGACAGGAGTCTGCTTACCCCAAAGCGAGTCTTGTTTCTCGATACCCATCTTCAGGTGACCACGCTTGATGAGTGTCATACCATGAGGCGTAGGCTCCGTAAAGACACGGCCACTGGTTCCCGTTACCTCACCTCCTGATGCTGAAGACATCTTGCTGCCCAGACAACCAGTCAAGGAGAAAAGTAAAAAGGTAAAGAGGTAAAAAGGTAAGAGCCTCTTCACCATCATGTCTTTTTGCTTATCCATATTTACTTTTATTTCCATATGCTTGTTTTTTATTTTTTACTGATTTACCTTTTTACTTTTTTACCTTTTCATCAAAGTATTCTCACACTCTGGTGTCTGTTGCGTCCCTTCTTGCTGAAGTTCAGCGTGGTCTGATACCCCACGAACAACTCGTGGCTTCCCTTACCCAGGCCGATGGCCGAATTGGTGTAGGCTTCGTAACTGTACCCTACGCTGACACCATGAAAGACACCTCCGATGAGCGCTGTCACAGAATTGGTGGGACTGTAGGCCACACCTGCGTAGAACATTTTCTTCTCATGTTCGTACTTCAGACGAGTTGTCACATCCACCCTGTAGGCTGTACCGTCTGTGCGTGCCAAGACAGAGGGGTGTATCGATAATAACGGATTTGTCAGTTGAATATTGTATCCACCTGTCAAATAATATGTTCGGCTGATGTCAATAATCGACTTTTCACCCAGTTCTATGCTGGGTGCTGTGACGTGCGACACGGAGAAGCCGGCATACCACAAACGGTGCTGATAGTAGAGTCCTGCTGCCATGTCAAGAGCGTTTCCTGTCACGTCAGTGGTCGAGAAGGCCGGGTCCGTGGTGTCGTCCAAATCCAGTTGTGACCCCTTGAACTTCTCACTGAGCATACCAACCTGTATGCCCACGCTGAGGGTTCCTCCAAAGAGGCGCTGCTTGTTGGCATATTGTACGGCCAGCCGCTGATGGGTGAACAAACCGATGTCGTCGTTCATCAGTTGTAGGCCCACACCATGATAGCTGCTCATCAGACGCACAGGCATGTCACCAGCCAGCAACATTGTCTTGGGGTTGTTTTCAAAACCGACCATACTCATGGCATAGGAGCCCGTCACGTTGATGACAGGTGCCTTTCCCACAGCTGCAGGATTGAACGAAGGCTCCAAAGCCCAGTAGTGGGCAAAGGAGGGTTCCTGCTGGGCTGAAGCCTTGGTCAGAACCATGAGCATGATACCTATTAATATATATAATTTACGTTCGAACACGTTTAAAATAACGCAAAGCATGGTGGATTATTGTATTTTTTTCGTAACTTCGCACCGTCAAATCACTAAAAAGGAATCATCATGGCAACTTCTATCATAGATTGCAACGCCACACTCTCAAAGAGAGAACGACTGGCTCTATTACGCGAAGAACTGCAACGCGAACATCTGAGTGCTTTCATATTTCCCACCAGTGACCCACACAACTCGGAATACACCGCCGACCACTGGAAGGGCCGCGAGTGGATCAGTGGCTTCAACGGTTCGGCAGGAACAGCTGTCGTCACCCTACATTCGGCAGCCCTCTGGACTGACTCGCGCTACTTTATTGCAGCGGCTGAACAACTGAAGGGCACGGAGTTTCAACTAATGAAGCAGAAGATGGACGGCACCCCCACCATCGCTGAATGGTTAGGCAAGGAACTCCTCCACTCTCCCTCCTCCACAGAGGTGGGCATAGACGGCATGACCTCGACAGCCAACAGCATAGAAGAGCTGAAAACCGACCTGCGCCAACAGGGAGGCATCACCCTGCGCACCAATCTCGACATCCTGCAACGCATCTGGACAGACCGTCCTGCCATTCCCATGAATCCCATCGTACCCCAGCCTATAGAATACACAGGCGAGGAGACACCTTCCAAGCTGACGCGCATCCGTCAGGCCCTGCGTAAGGAACATGCTGACGGAATGCTGATGGCATCACTCGACGATATTGCATGGACGCTCAACCTGCGCGGCAGTGATGTCCACTGCAACCCTGTCTTCGTTAGTTTCCTGCTCATCACCACCCAAACGGCCACCCTCTTCGTGCACGAACAGAAACTGACTGCCGAAGCACGCGCCTGTCTGGCACGCTGTGGTGTTGCCACGGCACCATACACTGCCATCAAGGATGCCCTCGCCCGCTATCCGGAATACAATATCCTGGCTGACCCCGACGAGGTGAGCTACACCCTGATGCAAACCATCAAGGCACAGGAATGCAACGCCACACTCCGACAACCGATCGGAGAAGTCGTCAAGAAGTCCTCACCCGTCCCTCTGCTCAAAGCCGTCAAATCGGAGGCTGAGCAACAAGGGTTTCGCCACGCCATGTTGCGCGACGGCATAGCCATGACCAAATTCCTCTGCTGGCTGAAGCCTGCCGTTGCCGCCGGAGGCCAGACGGAAATCAGCATCGACCAGAAACTGACGGCCCTCCGTGCCAGCCAGCCGTTATACCAAGGACTCTCCTTCGACACCATTGCTGCCTACGGCCCCCATGGGGCCATCGTCCACTACGAGGCCACACCCGAAACGGACATCCCCCTGCGCCCTAAAGGGCTGTTGCTGCTTGACAGCGGAGCCCAGTATCAGGACGGTACGACGGACATCACCCGTACCATCGCCCTCGGCCCCCTTACCGACGAGGAGCGTCGTGTCTACACCTTGGTGCTGAAGGGACATATCCAACTGCAACTGCTCAAGTTCCCTGACGGAGCCAGCGGCACCCAGCTCGATGCCATAGCCCGCAAGGATCTGTGGCACGAGGGACTCAACTTCCTGCACGGCACAGGACACGGCGTGGGTTCCTACCTGAACGTCCACGAGGGGCCTCATCAAATTCGCATGGAGTACAAGCCCACCCCATTACGTGCCGGCATGACGGTGACCGACGAGCCCGGCATCTATCTCGAAGGACAGTTCGGCGTACGCATTGAGAACATTCTGCTTATACAACCCTACAAGGAGACAGCCTTCGGGCGTTTCCTGCAGTTCGAGACGCTGACACTTTGCCCTATCGACAAGGCCCCCATCATCACCGCCATGCTGACGCCAGAGGAAATCCAATGGCTCAACGACTATCACCAACGGGTGTACGAACAGATAGCCCCCCATTTGGACGAGCCAGAGCGCATTTGGCTGCGCGAAGCCACCACTCCGCTGGCAATACACCAACCATCTGTCGGACATTTGGCATAACTACTGACTACTTAACTACTTGAGGAAGTCTACATTTTCTTGACTTTTCCTTTTTTATTTCAGAAATTTTGTATAAATTTGCAGTCGAAAAAAAAATATTGCAATAATAAAAACAGAGCAAGATATGAGAAAATTACTATTAACAGTCGTCATGGCAGTATCAGCCTTGACCACCAATGCCCAATGGAACAACTGGCACACCACTCAGGCTATCAGTGGAGGTATCGGGATTCTTGGATCGCTCATCGAGTCATCTGAGCGTAAGAAAGCTATGGAAATCTGGGAACGCGAAAAGAAACAGTATCAACCCGTCTTCCAGGGCGTCTATGAAGAGGCTAAGGAACTGGAGAAAGAAGAAAAGTGGAGCGAAGCCCTTGACACTTATGAAGAGGCTGCTAAGATGAATTGCGACTACGGCTATACTGACCAGAAGAACATCTCTGCAAAGATTACCAGTCTCTATGTCAAAGCCGGGCGCACTGAGGAAGGACCCAGCGTAGTCAACAATGCCAGCGTAACTCTGCCCGACTACTCCAAGTATCGCTTCACCCTACAGAATCCCATCAGCAAGGGCAAGAAGTACAACTACAGCACGAAGATTCTTCGTGTCAGCTGCTCAGATACCGAAACCCGCATCGAACTGGAGTGCGAGGCCGACGAACCAAACTACGCCATCTATATCAAGCCCAAAACCTACATCACCAGCAAACACAGCAGCAAGCTCCGTCTGAGCAGTGTAGAGAACATCACCGTGGCTCCCGTCGTCACCAAGATACCTTGGCCCTACCAGATGCTGCGCTTTGCCCTCATCTTCCCAGCCCTTCCTGCCGAAGATGCCGAGTTCGACCTCATTGAGCCCTCCAGCGACTGGAAGTTCAAGGATCTCAGATGCAGATAAATTATCTTAGCTTTGATTGAAACTGCAAAGGATTTGCACCCCAAGAAGTAACGAAGTCTATACCAATTCCTCCGCCGTGATTAGGAGTAACTCCGATTTGTTTCGGAGTTCTTTCGGAGTTGACAGCAAAAACACATCTCATTTCATAAAAAACAATAATAAATGGGGTGTTTCTTTGTTTCTTTATATAATAATGTGTAACTTTGTGCCGTTTTTTGCGCAAAGACGCAGCAATTATTTATTTTTAGATGTTTTAAAACAAGATGAACGTAATTACGAAAAGTATTCAGTTGCCTGATGGAAGAACCATCACAATTGAGACCGGGAAAGTGGCAAAGCAGGCCGATGGCAGTGTGATGCTCCGCATGAACAACACTGTACTGCTGGCTACTGTTTGTGCCGCAAAAGATGCAGTTCCCGGAACCGATTTCATGCCTCTGCAGGTAGACTACAGAGAGCAGTATGCCGCCGCAGGCCGTTTCCCCGGTGGCTTCACCAAGCGCGAGGGCAAAGCCTCGGACAACGAGATTCTGACCAGCCGTCTGGTAGACCGTGTGCTCCGTCCGCTGTTCCCCTCCAACTATCACGCAGAAGTTTTTGTCAACGTAATGCTGTTCAGCGCCGACGGTGTTGACCAGCCCGATGCCTTGGCAGGTTTTGCTGCCTCGGCTGCATTGGCATGTTCAGATATTCCCTTCGAGTGCCCCATCAGTGAGGTGCGCGTGGCTCGCGTCAACGGCGAGTATGTCATTGACCCCACCTTCGAACAGATGAAGGAGGCTGACATGGACATCATGGTGGGTGCTTCGGCAGAGAACATCATGATGGTGGAAGGCGAGATGAAGGAAGTCTCAGAGCAGGACCTGCTGGGTGCCCTGAAGGCTGCCATGGACGCTATCAAGCCCATGTGCGAGCTGCAGGCAGAGCTGAGCAAGGAGCTGGGCAAGGACGTGAAGCGCGAGTACGACCACGAAGTGAACGACGAGGAACTGCGTGAGCGTATGAACAAGGAGCTGTACCAGCCCGCCTACGACGTGACGAAGCAGGCTCTGGAGAAGCAGCAGCGTGCCGAGGCCTTCGAGAAGATTCTGACTGACTTCAAGGAGAAGTACGCCGCTGAGCACACTGAACTGACAGAGGACGAGCTGGAAGAGAAATACGCCATGATGGACCGCTACTACCACGACGTAGAGCGCGATGCCATGCGCCGTTGCATTCTGGACGAGGGCATCCGTTTGGACGGTCGTAAGACCACCGACATCCGTCCCATCTGGTGCGAGGTTTCCCCCCTGCCCATGCCTCACGGAAGCTCTATCTTCACGCGTGGCGAGACCCAGTCGCTGACCACCGTTACCCTGGGTACCAAACTGGACGAGAAGTTGGTTGACGACGTGCTCGACAAGAGCTATCAGCGCTTCCTGCTGCACTATAACTTCCCCCCGTTCTGTACGGGTGAAGCCAAGGCTCAGCGCGGTGTAGGCCGTCGTGAGATTGGTCACGGACACCTGGCTTGGCGCGGTCTGAAGGGTCAGATTCCCGAGGACTTCCCCTACACCATCCGTGTAGTCAGCCAGATCATGGAGTCAAACGGTTCTTCATCAATGGCTACCGTCTGCGCCGGCACGCTGGCCCTGATGGATGCCGGTGTTCCCATGAAAAAGCCTGTTTCAGGCATCGCCATGGGTCTGATTAAGAACCCCGGTGAGGACAAGTACGCTGTGCTGAGCGACATCCTCGGCGACGAGGACCACTTGGGCGACATGGACTTCAAGACCACCGGTACCAAAGATGGTCTGACCGCCACCCAGATGGATATCAAGTGCGACGGTCTGTCGTTCGACATTCTGGAGAAGGCTCTGATGCAGGCTAAGGCCGGTCGTGAGCACATCCTGAAGTGCATCACCGACACCATCGCCGAGCCACGTCCCGAGCTGAAGCCCCATGTACCCCGCATCGAGGCCTTCGAGATTCCGAAGGAGTTCATCGGTGCTGTCATCGGCCCTGGTGGCAAGATTATCCAGCAGATGCAGGAAGACACCGGTGCCACCATCACCATCGACGAGGAAGACGGTGTTGGCAAGATTCAGGTCAGCGGCCCCAACAAGGAGTCTATCGACGCTGCCATTGCCAAGATTCGTGCCATCGTAGCTATTCCCGAAGTGGGCGAAGTCTACGAGGGTACCGTACGCAGCATCATGCCTTACGGCTGCTTCGTAGAGTTCATGCCTGGCAAGGACGGTCTGCTCCACATTTCAGAGATTGACTGGAAGCGTCTGGAGACTGTCGAAGAGGCAGGCATCAAGGAGGGTGATAAGATTACCGTCAAGCTGCTTGAGATTGACCCCAAGACCGGTAAATTCAAACTCTCACACCGTGTGCTGATTGAGAAGCCCGAGGGTTATGTAGAGCGTCCTGCCCGTCGCGAGCGTGGTGAGCGCCCTGACCGTGGTGAACGTCGTCCTCGTCCCGAGCGTGGCGACCGTAACGACCGCGGCGAGCGTCGTCCCCGCCCTGAGCGTGGCGAGCGTCGTGAGCGCCACGACGAATACCATGAGCCTGATAACCACGAGCCCAAGGACTTCACCGACGAGTTGGACAAGATGGACTTCTAATACCTAAAGGTATAAAACAATAAGGAATAGAGGCTGTTTGGACGACAGCCTCTATTTTTTTATGGCTCCACAGATGGAATTCTCCATTATTTTTCGTACTTTTGTAGCCAGATAGCTATGGGAATCACGGAGAATAGTATTCAGGCACTTCAGCAGCAACGGCTGTTGCTACAACTGGAGTACCAGACGGAGAAGGAAGCCTACCGCCAGCAGACCGAGCACATCGGCATAGGGCGGAAGGTCAAACGTGGCGATGCCTGGTGGCCGCTACGCTTCATGAAGAGCTATTATAACTCGCTGAACCAACTGGCCGTAGAAGTGTGCCGGACGACAGACACGGACATTGAACATAACTTCGAGTTCGGCCGGCCGGTGGTGTTTTTTACTAGTGAAACTAGTTTGACTAGTGAGACTGGCAAGGGGCGTCTTTCCTATTTCAAGTTTACGGGGATGGTGAGCTATGTGGACGGTGACTGCATGGTAGTGACCGTGCCAGACAATGCACAGGTCATAGACCTGCAAAGCGCAGAGAACCTGGGGGTGCAGTTGTCGTTCGACGAAACCAGCTACCGCCTGATGATGGAAGCACTGGACCGTGCCATCCGCGGCAAGGGACGGCTGGGCTATCTGCGCGACCTGTTTTACAGCAAGCAGAAGGCAGAGACCTATACCTTTCAGCCGATGCATTTCCCTTATCTGAACAAAACCCAGGAACAGGCTGTCAACGAAGTGCTGCGTGCCAAGGACGTAGCCATCGTACACGGTCCTCCGGGGACAGGCAAGACCACCACGTTAGTTGAAGCCATCCGCGAGACGCTGATGCGCGAGAGTCAGGTGCTGGTCTGTGCACAAAGCAACATGGCCGTCGACTGGATTTCAGAGAAACTGGTGGACCGCGGCATCAACGTATTAAGAATAGGTAATCCCACGCGCGTGAACGACAAGATGCTGTCGTTTACCTACGAACGACGCTTCGAGGCCCACCCCGACTACCCACAGTTGTGGGCACTCAGAAAGGCCATTCGCGACCTGCGCAGCCACCGCAAACGGGGCGATGAGAAATATCATCAGAAACTGGAGAGTCTGAAGAGCCGTGCCACTGAACTGGAGATACGCATCAACAGCGAACTATTTGGCGAGGCACGTGTCATAGCCTCTACACTGGTTGGCTCGGCCAATCGTCTGTTAGACGGACAGAAATACAATACCTTGTTTATTGACGAGGCTGCTCAGGCACTGGAAGCCGCCTGCTGGATACCGATGCGCCGCGTAGGACGCATCGTACTGGCTGGCGACCACTGCCAGCTGCCCCCGACGGTAAAGAGCATAGCTGCCTTGAAAGCGGGGTTAGGCAAAACGCTGATGGAGCGTATTGCGGAAACCCACCCCGAGGCTGTCACGCTGCTCAAGATACAGTATCGCATGAACGACGACATCATGCGCTTCTCCAGCAATTACTTCTACAACGGACAGGTGGAGAGCGCACCCGATGTGCGATTTCGGGGCATCCTGGACTTGGATACACCTATGGAATGGATAGATACCTCTGAATTTTCAGAAAATTCAGATAATCAGGATGACTCCGAGCTCTCGTTCAAGGAAGAATTCGTGGGCGAGAGTTATGGACGCATCAACAAGGCCGAAGGACTGCTGACGCTGCACGTGCTGCAAAGATACTTTGAGCGCATTGGCAAACAGCGGCTGTTGGACGAGCGCATTGACGTAGGGCTCATCTCGCCTTATCGGGCGCAGGTGCAATATCTGCGCAGACTACTCATGAAGCGTGAGTACTTCAAACCCTTCCGCCGACAAATCAGCGTCAATACCGTCGATGGTTTTCAGGGCCAGGAACGCGACGTCATTGTCATCTCGCTGGTACGCTCGAACGACGAGGGGCAGATTGGTTTCCTGCGTGACCTGCGCCGCATGAACGTAGCCATCACAAGAGCCCGCATGAAGGTCATTATACTGGGCAACAGGAGGACGCTGACACGTCACCCCTTCTACCGACAACTTTGGAAATACATTACTCAACTAAACAATAACGACTATGAAGAAACGTTTGCTGACAGTACTGCTGACGATGTTAATGACAACGACCATGACGGCACAGCAGTTTAACGAGGTACAGTACACCCCCGAGAAAACAACATTTACGCTTTTTGCCCCCCAGCAGGCCAAAAGTGTCAAGGTAAGGCTATACAAGGAAGGCCAAGGCGGCAAAGCCCTGAAAACCATCAAGATGGTCTATCAGAACGGTCGCTGGCGGGCTGAAGTAAAAGGAGACATGAAGGGACGTTTCTATACGTTCGACATGGGACGTGGCGAGTGTCCCGGTGTCTTTGCCAAGGCTGTCGGCGTGAACGGCCAACGTGGGGCTATCATCACTTTAGGCAATACAGACCCGGAGAACTGGCACAACGACCAGCGTCCTGTGACCAAGTCACCTGCAGACCTGGTGGTCTATGAACTACACCATCGCGATTTCTCCATCGCCCGTCCCGAAGCCAAACATCCTGGCAAATTTCTGGCACTGACAGAACCCTGGGCCATTGAGCATCTGAAAGCCCTGGGGGTAAACGCCATTCATATCCTACCTTCATACGACTATGGTTCGGTGGACGAGACGCGCCTCAACCAGCCACAATACAACTGGGGCTACGACCCCGTCAACTACAATGTGCCTGAAGGCAGCTATTCGACTGACCCTTATCGTCCTGAGGTACGCATCCGTGAATTCAAACAGATGGTGCAAGCCCTGCACAAGGCTGGCATCCGCGTCATTTTGGATGTTGTCTACAACCATACCTATGACATAGAGCACTCCAATTTCCAGCGCACCTATCCGGACTACTTCTATCGTAAGACGAAAGACGGAGCCTACAGCAACGGCTCGGGCTGCGGCAACGAGACAGCTTCAGAACAGCCCATGATGCGACAGTTCATGCTGGAGTCGGTCAAATACTGGATAGACGAGTACCACATTGACGGGTTCCGCTTCGACCTGATGGGCGTTCACGACATTGAGACCATGAACCATATCCGACAGATGGTAGACGAGATTGATCCCTCCATCTTCATCTATGGTGAGGGATGGAGCGCCGGAGCCTGTGCCCTGCCCAACGAACAGTTAGGCATGAAGGCCAACATTCCCCAGATGCCCGGTATTGCCGCTTTCTCTGACGAGATACGCGATGCGCTGCGTGGTCCGTTCAGTGACGACACGAAAGGCGGTTTTCTGGCAGGTGTCAAAGACTGCGAGGAAAGTCTGAAGTTCGGCATTGCCGGCTGCATCAGCCATCCGCAGGTGGACATGACACAGGTCAACTACAGCCAACAGCCTTGGGCCGTAGAGCCGACTCAGATGATGAGTTATGTGTCATGCCACGACGACATGTGCCTGGTAGACCGCTTGAAAACCAGCATTCCCGGTATCACAACGGACGAACTGGTACGCCTCGACTTACTGGCCCAGACCGCCGTCTTCACGTCGCAAGGCGTCCCCTTCCTGCTCTGTGGTGAAGAACTGATGCGCGACAAGAAAGGAGTACATAACTCATTCGAATCGCCCGACAGCATCAACCATCTGGACTGGCAGAACCTACAACACTATCCACAGGTGTTCGAGTATTACAAAAACCTGATTGCCCTGCGATGCCACCATCCAGCTTTCCGCTTAGGTTCTGCCGACCTGGTACGCAAACATCTGGAATTCCTGAAGGCTCCCCGTCAGATGGTAGCCTTCCGCCTGAAGAACTATGCCGGTCGTGACGACTGGCGCAACATCATCGTCATACTGAACGCCTCGAAGCAACAGCAGACCCTCCGCATCCCTAAAGGCACCTATACCGAGGTGTGCTGCGACGGTATCATCAACGAAGCCGGCTTAGGCACTATTCTGGGCGGCCAGATAATGGTCAGTCCCCAGTCGGCAATGATCTTGCATGACTAATATTGATATCATCAACTAATAACAAATTATCAACGAACCTATGAAGAGATTTTTATGGATGACGTGCTGTCTATGCACAACTGTCATCATGAGGGCAGCAGAGCCCTTTGTCCTATTCCAGCCCAAGTCTGACGCCATCCCCCTGACGGGAGCAGTCATCGTGTCAGACAACCATGAACACACCTGTGTGCAACGAGCCATCGCCAGTCTGCATGAAGACTTCAAGCGGGTTACCGGCTCAACAGCGACCAACGAGGAACGGACCATCATAGTCGGTACCGTGGGTTGCAACAAGCAGATTGACCAATGGGTCAAACAAGGTGAGCTACGTGACCTGAAGGGCAAAACAGAGAAGTATATCATCAAGACCATCGGTGACCAGCTGATCATTGCAGGCTCAGACAAGCGCGGCACCGTGTTCGGCATCTATGAACTGTCACAGCAGATTGGTGTATCGCCTTGGTACTGGTGGGCCGACGTGCCTGTAGCCAAGCACGACCAAATATTCATCCAAAGAGGTGAATACACGGACGGTGAACCACAGGTGCGCTACCGTGGTCTGTTCCTAAACGACGAGGCTCCCTGTCTGACTTCGTGGGTGATGAATACCTTTGGTACCGATTACGGCGACCACCGCTTCTACGAAAAAGTATTCGAACTGATTCTGCGACTAAAAGGTAACTTCCTCTGGCCGGCCATGTGGGGCTGGGCATTCTATGCCGACGACCCGTTGAACTCAAAGACAGCCGACGACATGGGTATCATCATTGGCACCTCACACCACGAGCCCATGGCCCGCAACCATCAGGAATATGCCCGCCACCGCAGCGAATGGGGACCCTGGAACTACCAGAAGAACCAGCAGAAGCTGGACCAGTTCTTCCGCGAGGGCATTGAGCGCATGAAGGGTACTGACGACATCGTGACCATCGGTATGCGCGGTGACGGCGATGAAGCCATGAGTGAAGATGCAGACACAAAACTGCTGCAGCGCATCGTGGAGAACCAGCGTAAAATCATCAAACAGGTAACAGGCCGTCCCGCCAAGGAGACACCTCAGGTATGGGCACTCTACAAAGAGGTGTTAGACTACTATGACAAAGGAATGCGTGTCCCAGACGACGTGCTCATCCTGCTGTGTGACGACAACTGGGGCAACGTGCGCCGTGTGCCTACTGCCAAAGAGCGCCAGCACCCTGGAGGTTGGGGACTATACTACCATGTAGACTATGTCGGTGCTCCCCGCAACTCAAAATGGATTAACGTCACCCCCTCGCAGAACATGTGGGAACAGCTGACTCTGGCTGCCGACTATGGACTGGATCGCATGTGGATACTCAATGTGGGCGACTTGAAACCCATGGAATACCCCATTACCTTGTTTATGGACATGGCGTGGAATCCCCGTTCCGTCAGTCGCGACGTGGTAGCCACCCATACACGCCCCTTCTGCCGCCAGCAGTTCGGAGATGAGCAAGCCGACGAAGCAGCCCGCCTGCTGAACCTCTGCTGCAAATACAATGGTCGCTCGACCGCTGAGATGCTGGATGCCTCCACCTATAATATAGAAACAGGCGAATGGCGTCGGGTGGCAGATGACTATATGCGACTGGAAGCCGAAGCCCTGCGCCAGTATCTGACGCTACAGCCTGAGCAGCGCGATGCCTACCAGCAACTCATCCTGTTCCCCATACAGGCCATGTCGAACCTGCACCAGATGTATTACGCCGTAGCTATGAACCGCTATCTGGCCAAGCACAACCTGCCCGAAGCCAACCAGTGGGCTGAACGCGCCCGTCAGGCTTTCCGCCGTGACTCACTGCTCTGTGCCGCCTACAACCATGACATCAGCGGTGGCAAGTGGAACGGCATGATGACCCAGAAGCACATTGGCTACACCTCTTGGAACGATAACTTCCTCGCCGACCGGCTGCCTCATTTGAAAGCTGTGGCGAAGAGTGAAGGAGGCTATACGTTCACCATGAACCACGGCTACGTGGCTATGGAAGCAGAGCACTACCATCAGGCTACGCCCGCAGCCAAAGCACAATGGACTGTGTTGCCTGACATGGGACGCACGCTGAGCGGTATGACGCTGATGCCCTATACGGAAAAAGTCGATGGAGCAGCACTGACATACCAGTGGAAAGCGCAACCCTGTTGCGGCAAACAAAACAAAGACAACGTCAAGGTACACATCGTTGTCAAGTCAACACTGGACTATCTGAACAAGGGTGGACTGACCTATACCGTTTCGCTGGACGGCAGCGAACCCCAGCGCATCAACTTCAACCACAACCTGAACGAGGCCAAGGAGAATATCTACTCGGTATTCTACCCCACCGTAGCCCGTCGCGTGGTAGAATCGGTGGTGACACTGCCTATTGACAACAGCAAGGCAGCGCATCAATTGACACTCTGCCCTGAAGATCCTGCTATCGTGTTTGAAAAGATAGTCGTCGACGCTGGCGGCTACCAGCCTCAGTTCCTGTTCAGCGACGAGTCAGCACATACTCGCCGCCCTTAACAGTCTGCAACTCATATATATCCTTCTCTGACCTATGGACAGAGTGTGGCGTTGCAATGCCCCTTTTAAGGCCCTTGCCCTTAAGAGGGGCAAGACTGCGTAAACGACACTTACCACCATGACGCGAACGGATGACCGCCTTCTTCAACTGGCCGTCTTTCCAGTCTATATCGACCTCGTAACCTCCACGGGCTACCAGACCCTTTACGGAACCATCCTTCCATACGGAAGGCAAGGCGGGCAAGAGATAGATGAATCCATCATAACTCTGCATCAGCATCTCGGCAATGCCGGCGGTGCAACCGAAGTTGCCGTCAATCTGGAATGGCGGATGGGCGTCGAACATATTGGGATAGGTACCGCCACGCTGCTTGACAGTGCCGAAAATGAGGAACGTGTCAGCCGTCAGCGTCAGTTGGTCCTTGATGAGTTTATAGGCATGTTCGCCGTCCAGCAGACGAGCCCACGAACAGACCTTCCAGCCCATGGACCATCCCGTCGACACATCCCCGCGAGCCTCCAACGACTTGCGGGCAGCTTCCCACAATTTGGGGGTGCGGTAGGGTGAAATTTGATTGGAAGGATAGAGCCCGTAGAGATGGGAGAAGTGACGATGGTCGTCCTGCGGGTCGTCCAGGTCGTCGAGCCACTCCTGCAACTGGCCCCAACGGCCTATCTGCATAGGCGGCAACTGCGTCAGCTGGTCGGCGATGGTCGGCAGCAGGGCGTCGGTGTTACCAATGATCTTAGCAGCCTCCAGTACACTGGTGTACAGTTCTGTCACTATCTGGTTGTCCATGGTCACACCAGCGTCCAACGGTGAGGGACGTCCCTTGCCGCCATGCTCGGGTGACTCGCCTGGGCAGACCACCAGATAACCCTTGGTGGGATGTCTCTGCAAGGTCTGCGTATAGAAGCGGGCGGCCTCCAGCATGATGGGGAAGTATTGACGCAGAAAGTCCTTGTCGCCCGTATAGAGATAGTGCTCCCACAGGTGTCGGCAGAGCCACGCAGAACCCATAGGCCATAGTCCGGTCTGTGCACGGTCTACAGGACCCGTGATGCGCCATTGGTCCGTATTATGATGCAGCACCCAGCCCTCGGCACCATACATGTCACGGGCGGTCTCACGTCCCGTCTCACTGATTTCACGGATGAGCTTGAACAGAGGCTCGTTCAACTCCGTCAGATTGGTGACCTCCGAGGGCCAGTAGTTCATCTCCAAGTTGATATTCGTCGTGTACTTAGAGTCCCACGAGGGTAGCATCTTGTCGTTCCAGATGCCCTGCAGGTTGGCAGGGTTCATGTTGCCAGGCTGGGACGACGCAATGAGCAGGTAGCGACCAAACTGGAAATAAGTAGCCACAAGGTAGTTGTCTGTACGTGTGCCAAACAGCTCAATACGCTTGTTCACAGGTTCTTTGGCATACGCGTCATGACCCAGGTCGAGCGTGACGCGATTGAAATACTTCTGATAGGTCTTGACGTGTTTCTCCTTCAAAGCCTGATAGCCTATGGCCATAGCATCATGCAGGCGTTGCCTGGACTGAGCAGCCTCGTCACCGGTTATGTCCTTATAGCTTTTGACATTGGTGCCGATGGTCAGGTAGACGACGGCCTCGTCGGCACCCACCACACTGAGACTGCCATTGCTGCTGGTCACCTGGCCTCCCTTGGCAGCTACCGCCATGCGTCCCTGAAAGCGGACCTTGCCCTTCAGGCTCTCGTGCTTGGCCGAGACACCTAACAGGGTACACTCCATTCCCTCATTGCCTATCAAAACATTCTCATGAGGCGACGTCATGTGGGCAGTAAACGTAATCTTCCCGCTCTCGCTGGCCGTCAGTCGGACGGCAATGACTTCGTGGCCCCCCAATGGGGCAATGGTCTCACGTTCGTATTGTACGCCGTCTACCGTATAGCGCACCATGCTCCTGGCATGGTCCAAGTCCAGCCATCGCTCGTAGTCGCTGTAGTCTGCGTGACCGGGCATAGCGATATACAGGTCGCCAAAGGGCTGATAAGGCATACCCATATTCTTGCCGGCACTAAAGGGCATTACCTGGTCGTTGGCCAACTGCTGGGCCTCTTTGTACTTGCCCTCGAAGATGAGCTGGCGTACCTTGGGCAGTGCTTCCTTGGCATTGGGATTCACCACCTGGTTGGGCTGACCCGCCCAGATGGTCTCTTCGTTCAGTTGGATATGTTCCACGGCAGGCGTACCGAACACCATGCCACCGATGACACCATTGCCTATTGGTAATGCCTGCGTCCATGTCTGTGCAGGGCGGTCGTACCATAGTCTATACTCACGTGCCGTCAGTAGCAAGACACTCTGAAGTACGGCAATCAGAAGAAAAGTCTTTTTCATTTGTATAGTGATTTAAGTGCTTCGTCGGGTTCAATCTCTATCTTGCTCTCGTCCAGCATCGAGCGATCCAGACCGAAGACGCCTATGAAGAAGTCGTAGACAGCCTGACGCTTGTTCTCCTTGAAGTCGTGACGCTCGTTAGGCAGATGCACATTGCGCACCTGATCCTTGGCATCGTAGAACGAATAGATACGTTGTAGATAGGGAAACTCCAACGTGGGTACTGACGATGTCCAGTCGCCTCCGTCGCTGACGATAAGCATTGGCTTGGGAGCCATCACCGCAGCCAGTTCGGGCTCGCAGGTGCCACCGGCAGCCAGCTGCACCGGCTTGCCGCTCTCGCAGGGACAGCCACCGTCAAAATGGCTGGCCAGATGAACCACAGGAGCAGAGGCCGTCACACGGTCGTCCAACAGCGACAGCAGCACCGTATGCGTACCACCGCCAGAGCCACCCATCACGCCCACACGACGGGTATCGATATCCTTACGATGTGTCAGCATCCAGTCCAGCAGCAGATAGCCACAAGCAGCCTGATAGACATGGGCACGACTGCTATGGTGAGCCTCAGCGCCTACCTCCTTCTCACTCTCGCCCCAGCCATACAAGTCAAAGTCCACACAAACGGCTCCCATACGGGCCAGCGTACCCAACCGCTGCTGCTCGTCCTTGCGATAGCGCATGGGCCAATGGCCGTCAGGACAGACGATGAGGGCGTGCCTGCCCCTCTTCGTCGAGGCATAAACGGTACCAAACAAATGCTGCCCTGGAGTCAGCTCCATGCAGATGTTCTGTGTAGTATAGCCGTCGTGCCTACGAATCTTCGACAGGATGACAGGATGCTCCGTCTGGCCCCCTTTGCCTTTTACCATGACACACGAGTCCAGAAACTTGTCCAGCTCCAGCCGCCGGCGTACCTCACGGCGCAACGAGTCACGACGGACCTCCCACTCCGCCTTGTTATGATACAACGACGACAGGTAGTCCAACATCATGCGCCCCTCCTGCTCGTGACGGCGAGCATACTCATAGCGTTTGATTTTATAGAGATTGCCCGACTGCTTCCACCAGTTCCAGTCGAAATACTTACAGATGTTGTCCAGCGTCATCTCCAACGAATAGGGACGTACACGGAAGTCCGCATACGGCAGGCGCACCCCCGTCGTATCCATGTCGTACCTGAACCTTACACCGAAACGCCTGCCGACATCCTCCATCACGTCGTGCACCGACCGTTCATACCGCGTCTCAAACGTCTGAGCCATGGCCGCAGACGACACTGCCAACAAGGCAGCAACCAAAAGTTTTCTCATCGCAAGTTCTTTTAATAGCTATTATCATCAAAAAAGACGGACAATACATCCGTCTGTCATCAGAAGAAGCCGCCTAAGCCAGACTTACAATATCAGCAACCGGAGCTGGTCAGGGACAAACAGCTCCTGCGCCACCCCTTGTATCTGTGTGGCAGTGATACCGTCAATACGAGCCAGCAGGTCAGTCATCTGACGCTCTCGGTTAGTGTGCAGATAGTGACGTGCAAAGTCGAGGGCAAACTGTTCACGATTGTCACAGGCAATGGTCAGCTGGCCTTTCAACTGGCGTTTGGCAGCAGTCAGCAGCCTGTCACTCAACGGATGCTGCATGAATCGATCTAATTCCCTACGGACCAAACGGAGACAGCGCTTGACGTCGTGATGGTCACATCCGAAATACACACTCCAACAGCCCGTATCGCTGTAGCTGACCATCGAGCTCTCAACAGTATATACCAGTCCATGACGCTCACGCAACGACAGATTCAGACGCGCATTCATGCCTGGACCCCCCAGCATATTGTTGAGCAGACAGAGAGGCATCCGACGGTCATCATTCCAGGCATAAGCCTTGCTGCCCAGCATAACATGTGCTTGGTGATGAGAAGGATGAGAGGCTAAACACGAGGCAGGAGAGGCAACGGGAACAGCTGTGACATCTTCATCCTTTGACAAAATCAACTTGTCACATCTTACTTCCAGATTCTTTACAAGTCGGGAAAAGTCAATATCTCCATATACAAAGAAGATGGCATTGCCTGGCCGATAGTAACGATGGGTAAACCGTTGGGCGTCAACATACGTGAAACCATGAACGCGCTCACGCGTTCCTAATATGTTATGCCCCAAGGGATGACCTGCAAAGAGCAGGTTCTCGAACTCGTCATATATCAGTTCGGCAGGTGAGTCGTTGTAACTCTCTATCTCATCGCAGATGACATCTATCTCATGCGCTATCTCGTGCTGGGGGTACTGGCTATTGAAAACAATGTCTGTCAACAGGTCAACGGCACGCATAAAATGCTCACGCTGGATGGCGGCATAGAAGACGGTATCCTCCTTGTTAGTGAAAGCATTCAGGTCGCCGCCTAAGCGTTCGAGACTGTTCAGAATCTGCATGGATGAGCGTTTGGCTGTCCCTTTAAAGGTAGTATGCTCGCAAAAGTGAGCCAGTCCCTCTTCGCCCATAGTTTCCTGCCGTGATCCGGCATTAACTCCAATGCCGCAATAAACCACTGGTGATGTGGAAGGCAGATGGATGATACGTAGCCCATTTGAGAGCCTTGTTGTATTATATTTCGTCATAATCGGATGCAAAGATACTAAATTTTTCACTTTTCACTTTTCACTTTTCACTTTATTTCGTATCTTTGCAGGAAAATTTCAAATCTATGCGAAAAGTTATCGGAATCGGAGAGACTGTACTTGACATTATCTTTAAGAACGATCAGCCCATACAGGCTGTTCCAGGTGGCTCAACATTCAATGCCCTCATCTCGCTGGGGCGTTCTGGTGTTCAAACCAGTTTCATCAGCGAGACAGGCAACGACCGTATAGGACAGATGATTATCCAGTTCCTGAAGGATAATGGCTGTAATGCCGACTGTGTCAATGTCTATCCCGACTCGAAGTCACCATTGTCGCTAGCCTTTCTCAACGAGCAAAACAATGCTGACTACATTTTCTATAAAGACCATCCCCACGACAGGCTGGACTTTACCTACCCAGAAGTAAATCCTGACGATATCGTGCTCTTTGGTTCCTACTATGCGCTGAACCCTGTCATCCGTCCACAGGTAAAGGGCTTTCTGGACTATGCCCATGAACGAGGAGCCATCTTGTACTACGATGTCAACTTCCGTGCTTCACATCAGCATGAGGTCATGAAACTGACGCCTAACTTACTGGAGAACTTTGAGCTGGCTGACATAGTGCGTGGCTCTTCTGAGGACTTTGAAATCCTGTTTAAAAAGAGCGACCCAGACACTATCTATCGTTCACAAATCATGTTCTACACCAAGAAATTCGTGTACACCCAGGCCGATAAACCTGTTGAGCTGAGAGCCGAGGGTGGGCTGAAGAAGCAATACCCCATTGAGCCCTGTGCCCCCGTGAGTACTATTGGAGCCGGTGACAACTTCAATGCAGGTTTTATCTACGGACTCTTACACTACAATATCACCCGCAAGGAGATTTCATACGGACTTACCGAGGAGCAGTGGGATCAAGTCATCGAAAGCGCACTGCAGTTCTCTGCCGAGAGCTGCCGAAGCTTATACAACTATGTATCCCCTGAATTTGGCAAGAAGATAAAAGACAAATAATTACATCAAAGAAATATAAAAGACTATGCAGAAGATTACTGAAAACATTTACTATGTAGGCGTTAATGATCGCAACAAATCACTCTTCGAGGGACTATGGCCCCTGCCCAACGGTGTCAGCTATAACTCCTATCTCATCGACGATGAGAAAGTATGTTTGATTGATACGGTTGAAGTGGACTTCTTTACCCAGTTTTTAGAGCATATCCATGAAGTTATCGGAGAGCGTCCCATTGACTATATGGTTATCAACCATATGGAGCCTGACCACAGCGGTAGTATTGCTCTGATTAAGAAATATTATCCAGAGATTCAAATTGTAGGTAACAAGAAGACCTTCCAGATGATGGAAGGCTTCTATGGCATCAACGAAGGTACGCTGGAAGTCAAGAATGGTGACACGTTGACTTTGGGCAAGCAGACGTTGAACTTTGTACTCACTCCTATGGTACATTGGCCTGAAACCATGGTGACACTCTGCGGAACAACGCTGTTCAGTGGCGATGCCTTTGGTTGCTTCGGTGCCCTGAATGGCGGTATCATAGACGAACAGATTAACTGTGATACTTTCTGGCTCGAAATGGTGCGCTACTACTCAAATATCGTAGGCAAATACGGCACACCTGTACAAAATGCCCTCAAGAAACTGGCTGATATTAAGCTTGACTACATTTGCGCCACTCACGGACCTGTATGGCACCAGTATATTGACAAAGTGGTGGCTGAATACGACCGGATGTCAAAATATGAAACGGAACCAGGTCTGGTTATCTGCTACGGCACCATGTATGGCAATACCGAACGCGCAGCTGAAGTAATAGCACGTGCCGCCTCTGAAGCTGGAGTTAAGAATATCGTCATGTACAATGTGTCCAAGACCCACCATTCATATATTATCCGCGACGTATTCCGCTATAAGGGCCTTATCGTGGGAGCTCCCACTTACAACACCGCCTTATATCATGAGATGGATGTACTGCTCTCCGAGTTGGCAGGTAAGGACATCAAGAACCATCTCTTAGGTTGGTTCGGCTCCTACGGATGGGCCTCGAAAGCTGTTTCTGAAATACAGCGTTGGAACGATGAGCATTTACACTTTGAAGCTGTGGGAGAGGCTGTGGAGATAAAGCAGAGCCTGACTCCAGAGACAAAGGCCCAGTGTGAAGCCCTTGGCCGTGCGATGGCTCAAAGGCTGCTGTCTGAGTAATTTGTAATAAATGACTTACATTGGCGAGTTCATCTCTATTGCCGTAGCATTCTCATGGACTGCGACAGCCCTACTTAGTGAGGCTGGTAGTAAACGGTTAGGCAATCTGACACTAAATGTGTTGCGAATGGCCTTGGCCTTGATTTTTTCCATGATTCTGTTCTGGATAGTGATGGGCTCGCCATTGCCGTCTGGCGGCTCAGTTGAAGCCTATGGATGGATGATTCTATCGGGAATCGTAGGCTATCTCATAGGAGACTTTTGCTTGTTTCAATGCTATATTATCATTGGTTCACGTTACGGCCAGTTGTTCATGACACTGGCTCCCTTGGCAGCAGCATGCATGGCTTGGCTGACGCTGGGACAGGAGATGTCAACCATGAGCATAGTGGCCATGCTAATTACGCTAATAGGTATCAGCATCTCTATTCTCGGCAGAGGCAAACACCATAAGATTTCTTTGAAACTGCCCTTCAATGGAATTCTTTTTGCCATTGGGGCAGCTGTATGCCAAGGTGTGGGATTGGTATTGAGCAAAATAGGCATGAATCATTATCAGACCGACTCTATTCCTGACTGGCTGGTACCGTTCAGCGCTAACTTCTTCCGGTGTGTGGCCGGCATGATTGGCTTTACCATATTACTATATATACGAGATGGCTTCACGCCTCTGCGTGAAGCGTTACACGACGGCAAAGGCATGAGCATGGCAATAGCCACTACCATATTCGGACCTTTTGTCGGTGTCGGCTTCTCACTCATGGCTGTACAATACACCAGTGCCGGCATTGCCTCTACGCTGATGGCACTCACCCCCATCATCATTATCCTACCCTCTTACTGGCTATTCCACCAACCCATTACGTGGCGAGCTGTTGTCGGTGCTGTCATTTCCGTTATAGGCGTTAGCCTGTTCTTCCTTCATTAATGTCGGCAACCATCAACATGGGCAACAAACGTCGTATTATACACGTAGACATGGACCAGTTCTTTGCTGCTGTTGAACAGCGAGATCAACCAGAACTACGTGGGCTGCCTGTGGCAGTTGGTCATGACGGCTCCAGAGGGGTTGTGTCGACTGCCAGTTACGAAGCACGCAAATTTGGTGTTCACTCGGCTCAAAGCATTCAGGTTGCCAAGCGACTGTGTCCACAACTCATTATAGTAGAGCCTCATTTCCATAAATACAAAGAGGTTTCCTTGCAGATACGCAGCATCTTCCAAGATTACACTGACCTCATAGAACCTTTATCACTTGACGAGGCCTTTCTGGATGTTACCGAAAATAAGAAAGGAATCCTACTGGCGGTAGATATAGCCCGTGAGATTAAACGGCGTATTCTTAAAACAACGGGACTTACAGCCTCTGCCGGGGTCAGCTATTGCAAATTCCTGGCCAAAATAGCCAGCGATTGGAACAAACCTGACGGGCTGACAGTAGTACATCCAGACAGGGCACTCAGTTTTATTGACCAATTACAGGTAAATCGCATCTGGGGGGTGGGAAACAAGACGGCGGAACACATGCACCAGATGGGCATTTTCACTGGTGAGGACCTGCGCAAGGTTTCGTTGGAACACTTAGTTCAGGAATTCGGCAAGATGGGGCACGTCTTTTACGATTTTGCCAGAGGTATTGACGAGCGTCCTGTAGTGGCCGAGTGGGAACGGAAATCCATTAGTTGCGAACAGACTTTTGAACATGATATCTTTAGCAAGTCTGCCATTACCATTGCACTCTATCATACGGTTGAGGAATTGCTGAGACGGTTGGAAAAGAACGGGTTTGAGGGACGTACGCTGACTGTGAAAGTAAAGTTTGCCGACTTCCGGCAGATTACACGCAGTGTCACTACTGATAAAGTGCTTTTAACCAAAGAACAGATACTGCCTCTATCTAAACAACTCATCAACGAAGCGCGTATCAGTGGCGAGAATGGTATACGGCTCTTAGGTCTGGGCATTTCACATGCAGCGGCAGACTTAACTATCGAAAGGTCGTCTGACGTGCCTCTTTGGAAGGAATTGGAACTTCAGTTCGAGCCTTGGCCTGACGAATAGGGTAAACGGCTGCGACGCTATAATAGGTAAAAGACTGACTCGGGGCCCATGCAAAACAGGAGGTCCAGAACAGAGAGGTTAGGCTGAAAACCATGCTTATGCCGGAAGACTTGCCAATAGGGGCGGGCCTGAAAGTCGGGGTCTGGCTGAGGGTGCTTGGCGTGGATGACGTCGCGGAAGTCTGTGATGTCTGAAGGCTGATGTCTGACGGCTGATGAATACTCAGAGGTGTATTCCACTTGAGGGTGAATATCGATGAGTTCGCACACTTTCTGGCGGATGGCTTCGTTGAAGTCAACCAGGAAGTCGTATTTCTGCTCAAAGAAAGGGTGGATGTCATCCACGTAGTAGTCGAAGAAGGGGCTCTCGCTATAGGCACTCTGCAGGGCGTTCCAGTGTACGCGTCGCCACTGGTTGTGGTCGCTGATGCGAAGGTCCTTGACCAACGTCTTGTCGTCGGTATGCTCCACAGGAACGGTCAGTGCCTGAGGACCGTTTGCCGTACTGATGAGACAGCGGTTGCGATAGGTCTGCTTCTGATAGGTGTCGTACTGTTCTATCAGACAGTGGTCATAGCGGGAGAGCTTCTGATACCACTGGACGGGTCCGAAGTAGGTGGTTTGTAGAATCGCAGTAGTCATTGCATCCCAAGCTTCTTACGATTGTAGAGTACGGTGACGACACGACCGACGATGCTGCTTTCGGGTATGAATCCCAGATGACGCGAGTCAGCGGGGTTGTGCGGGTTCAGGGCTTCGAGCCAGTAGTAGTCGGCGTTGGCACAGGTCTTCAGTCCTGGCACGGTCATCAGCCCATTGGTGGTTCGGATGGTGTCGCCAGGGACACCCGCACAACGGGCAATGAGAAGGGATGAGGGTGGAGTGTAGACGGAGGATGGTGTGCCGTCAGGGGCTTCGAAGACCACAATGTCACCACGCTCTACGGGTTGGCGCATCAGCCGGCTATAGGGCAACAGTCCGTTACCTTCTATGCGCAGTCCGTAGCAGCAACGGTTGACGAGCAGGCAGTCGCCGCTCTTGAAGTGGGGTGAGAGTCCGTCGCCTGTGACGCCATGTATAGAGAATACCAACGCACGGACAGCGAGCATCAGCGCAAATGCCGATACGAATGCTATCACGTACTTTAGCCAGTTTGCCATGCTCTCAACTCTACTTGATATTGTCGACAAAGCGGAACAGGCGGTTCCAGCGAATGCCTGAGAATCCGTGACGGTCGGGGTCTGAGCTCCACCAGATGAAGATGGGCTTGCCCACGATATGGTCTTCGGGCACAAATCCCCAATAGCGGGAGTCGAGTGAGTTGTGGCGGTTGTCACCCTGCATCCAGTAGTAGTCCATCTTGAAGGTGTACTTGGTGGTCGCCTGGTCGTTGATGTATATCTTACCGTCACGAACTTCCAGCTTGTTGCCCTCGTAGGTACGGATGGGACGCTCGTAGACGGGCAGGTTCTTCAGTGTCAGGTTGATGCTCTCGCCCTTCTTGGGAATCCAGATGGGTCCGTAGTTGTCGCGGGTCCAGTGCAGATTGCCGTTCAGCGGGTAGATGTCGAGGTCGTTGGCATCGGTATTGAGTGAGATGCTCTCTACCAGGTCGGTGCGCTTTTTCAGTTCCTTGACGGCACGGTTAGTCAGAGGCATATAGCCCTGTGTGTTGAGACTCATCAGGTCTTCCATCGTGATGCCCAAGTCCTTCATGACGTCGTCGCTGAGTGCTTGCTTCAGCTTCACGTGGTAGGTGTACTGCACGTTGTCAGGCTCCTTGTTGGCCTTGCCGTCAATGTAGATGATACGGTTCTTGATTTGCAGCGTCTGTCCGGGCAGTCCCACACAGCGCTTGACATAGTTCTCGCGGCGGTCGGCAGGGCGGGTGTCAATGACGCCATACTCGGCCTGGTTCTGCACGATGGCCTCACGGCCTGCCTGATAGATGGCATGGAAGTATCTTGGCAGGTCTGCCTGCGACAGTGAATCGGGGTTAGGACGCTGTGGATACATCTGATAGCCTATCTGGTAGCACATCTGGTAAAAGTCGAAGGCCTGATAGCGCGGATCGCTGCAGATGGTGTCGCCAGCAGGGTAGTTGAAGACCACAATGTCGTTCAGCTGTATCTTGCCCAGACCTTTCACACGACGATAGTCCCAATGGGGCCACTCGATGTACGACTTGCACTCGAACAAGGGCATGGTATGTTGTGTCAGCGGCATGGTGAGGGGTGTCTCAGGGATGCGGGGGCCGTAGCTGACCTTGCTGACAAACAGGTAGTCGCCAGTCAGCAGCGACTTCTCCAGCGACGAGGAGGGGATGACGTAGTTCTGGAAGAAGAACAGGTTGATGAAGTAGACGGCAACAAGGGCAAACACCAGTGCGTCGACCCACGACATGACCCACTTGACGGGACCTTCCGAGTCCTTCCACCACTGCCAACGGATTTTCTTGGTGATATAGACGTCGTAGATAAAGGGAATGACCAGCAGTCCCCACCACGACTTGACCCAATAGAGGAACAGCAGGTAGAGCACCAGCACACAAATAAACTTGGCCCACTGAACCTTCGGATTAAATACTTTCTTTTTCTCCATCTTAGACAAAAATTGATTCACAAAAGTTTGAAGCACTTACGTTTCTGAAAGTTGCGTCTTTAACCTTTATTTTAGAATTTAAACATATCCGAGATGGTGAGCAGCCCCTCATGCTCCTTGGTGTACTCAGCCGCCAGTACGGCACCTAAGGCAAAGCCCTGACGCGAGTGGGCATCGTGGGTGATGGTGATGATGTCAGCCTCCGAGTCGTAACGTACCGTATGGATGCCAGCCACCTCGCCACGCCGGATGTGGTCGATACGAAGCAGCTTGGGGTCTGTCGTGTCCTCGGCCCACGCCTCCTTGCGGTCCAGGTTCTCCAAGATTCCCTCGGCCAGCGTGATGGCCGTGCCGCTGGGATGGTCCAGCTTGTGGACGTGGTGCGTCTCCTCCATCTCTACGTCGTACTGTGGGAACTGGTTCATAATCTTGGCCAGATACTTGTTGACGGCTGAGAAGATGGCTACTCCTATCGAGAAGTTCGAGGCCCAGAACAGGGTCTTGCCGTCTGAGGTACAGGCTTTGCGCACCTCGTCGCCGTGCTCCTTCATCCAGCCCGTCGAACCACTCACCATCTTGACACCGGCCTTCCATGCTTTCAAGTAATTGCCATAAGCGGCTTGGGGTGCCGTAAACTCTATTGCTACGTCAGCACTCTTAAAGGCTTCGCTGTCGAAGTCCTGTTGGTTGTCTACGTCAATGATACTCACAATTTCATGACCACGGCTGAGGGCTATCTGCTCTATCATCTTGCCCATCTTGCCGTAGCCGATTAAAGCTATTTTCATAATCTGTCATGTATTAATACGGTGCAAAGATACGAAAAATAGTTCATAGTTCATAGTTCATGGTTCATAATTTAAATATATTTTGTATCTTTGCAACATGTTTATGAACGAAAAGACATGGGATTATGTTCACCGACACGCTGACGAGGACGTGCGGAAACTGGCGTTACAAGGGGTGAAGGACCGTGAAGTAGACCTGACTGCGGCCCTGCAGCAGATAGCCGGAAGGCAGACGGCCAGACGGAAGCTACCCACATGGGCTGCAACGGAGGGCATGGCCTATCCGCCCCACCTGAACATGGAGCAATGCTCGTCGGAGCAGACGGCCCGCTACAAGGCACGGCTGGCTGGTGAGGGCGAAGCCTTCGCTGACCTGACAGGTGGCCTGGGAGTTGACTTCTACTGGATGTCGCAAGGCTTCAAAGAGCGCACCTACGTGGAGCAGAACGCCGACCTCTGTACCATTGCCGAGGAGAACTTCCGCACGCTGAAGCACGACTGTATTGTATGTTGCTGCAATGCAACAACGTACCTAACACAGGCTCCCCATGTCTCCGTGGCTTTTTTGGACCCTGCCCGCCGCAACGAACACGGAGGGCGGACCTACGGCATAGAGGACTGCACGCCCAATGTGCTGGAGCTGTTGCCCCTGCTGATGGAGAAAGCCGACAAAGTCATCCTGAAGCTATCGCCCATGCTCGACTGGCGCAAAGCGGTGAGCGACCTCAACGGCACGCCGACAGCCGTACCCCACCACGTGTCGGAAGTCCACATTGTCAGCATCGACAACGAGTGCAAGGAACTGCTCTTGGTGGTGCTCAACAGGGAGACTACCGACAACGTACACCTATATTGTGTCAACAACGATGAAACCTTCGATTTAATTCCCTTACTGGGAACAAAAAATTCCCTTACTGGGAACAAAAAATTCCCTTACTGGGAATCCACAGAGAGCCGGGAGGCCGCTATCTGTCTCTACGAACCCAACGCCTCGTTGATGAAGGCAGGGTGCTTTGATGTGTTGGCGGAAAGATTTCCCGTCCGGCAAGTAGCACTAAATTCTCACCTGTATCTCGCCTCCAAGGAAATCAATGGTTTCCCTGGGCGAGGTTTCCGCGTTGAGTGCGTTTCATCAATGAACAAACAAGAGCTGAAGGCCGCTTTGGCTGACATTGGCCAGGCTAACATTGCCGTGCGCAACTTTCCACTCTCTGCCGACCAGTTGCGTAAGAAGCTGAAAATCAAGGACGGAGGCAGCATCTATATTTTCGCCACCACTACATCGAAAGGGGAACATAAACTCTTTATTTGCCGTAAAATTAGTTAAAGATTTGGGCATATCGGGCTTTTTCGCTAACTTTGCAGAATTAATGAAACAAAGAGATATGCCATCAGTAGAGATTCGCAGGGTTACCAACAGGAAGGAACTCGACACCTTCATACAATTTCACTATGACTTATATCGTGGCAACGAATACGACGCTCCCAACCTGTACAGCGATGAACTTCACACGCTGAGCCGGGATAAGAATTCGGCTTTCGAGTTTTGTGAGGCCGAGTACTTTCTGGCCTATAAGGACGGAGAGGTGGTAGGACGCATTGCCGGCATCATTAACCACAGGGCCAACGAGCGTTGGGAGACCAGCAGCGTACGTTTTGGGTGGATTGACTTCATTGATGACTTGGAGGTGAGCCGTGCCTTGTTCGACGCCGTTGAACAGTGGGGCCGTAGCAAGGGAATGACAAAGATAGTCGGCCCGTTAGGATTCACAGACTTGGATCCCGAGGGTATGCTCATCGAAGGGTTCGACCAGCTGGGCACCATGGCCACCATCTATAACTACCCCTACTACCCACAGCACATGGAGCAGCTGGGGGGCTGGGAAAAGGACAATGACTACGTAGAGTACAAACTCATCGTGCCCAAGGACGGTATGCCCGAGAAGTACAAGAAAATAGCCGAAATAGTGAAGAAGCGCTACAACCTGCACACCTTTCACCCCAAGCGTAGTCAGGTGTTTGGCAAGGAGCAGTACGGACGCAAGGTGCTCGAAGTCGTCAACCAGTCGTACCAGAACATCTACGGCTTCTCGCAGATGACAGAGGCCCAGATTGACGAGTACCTGAAGATGTACTTCCCCATGCTCGACATGGACATGCTCTGCCTCATAGAGGACTGGAACACTCCTGACCACAAGCTTATCGGCGTGGGCATCAGCATCACCAACATGACCCGTGCCTTGCAGAAGTGTAAGAACGGACGACTGTGGCCCTTCGGCTGGTGGCACTGCCTGCGAGCCCTGAAGTTCCACAAGGCTGAGTGTCTGGACCTGATGCTCATCGGCATTCTGCCCGAATATCAGCAGAAGGGGGCCAACGCACTGCTCTTCTACGACCTCATACCTTGCTATCAGAAGTACGGCTTCAAGTGGGGCGAGACCAACGTGGAGATGGAGACTAACGAGAAGGTGCAAAGCCAATGGCAATATCTTGAACACGAACAACATAAGCGCCGCAGGTGCTATCAGAAAGACCTATGAACGAAGACAACAATATCAACGAGCAGAACTTAGAGCAAGTAGAATACACGGACGACAACATCCGACATCTCAGTGACATGGAGCACGTCCGCACGCGTCCTGGCATGTATATCGGACGACTGGGCGACGGCTCGCTGCCCGAAGACGGCATCTACGTGCTGCTGAAGGAAGTGATAGACAACTCCATCGACGAATTCAAGATGAAGGCGGGCGACCGCATTGAAATCAATATCGACGACAATTTGCGCGTCTCTGTCCGCGACTATGGACGAGGCATCCCACAGGGCAAGCTCATTGAGGCTGTCAGCGTGCTCAACACGGGTGGTAAGTACGACTCGAAAGCCTTCAAGAAGTCTGTAGGACTGAACGGTGTGGGTGTCAAGGCCGTCAACGCACTGAGCGCCCACTTCGAGGTGGCCAGCTATCGCGACGGCAAAGTGCGCCACGCTGTCTTTGAGAAAGGCATTCTGCAGAGTGACGTAACGGAAGACTCACAGGACGAAAACGGCACCTATATCTACTTTGAACCTGACAACACGCTCTTCAAGGAATACTCGTTCCACGACGACATTGTGGAGAATATGTTGCGCAACTATACCTACCTGAACACAGGACTGGCCATCATGTACAACAACCGTCGCATCCTCTCCCGTCACGGATTGGAAGACTTGTTGAAGGACCGCATGACCAACGATGCCCTCTACCCCATCATCCACCTGAAGGGCGACGACATTGAGGTCGCCTTTACCCATGCCAACCAGTACGGCGAGGAGTACTACTCGTTCGTCAACGGACAGCATACCACTCAGGGCGGAACTCACCAGAGTGCCTTCAAGGAGCACATTGCCAAGACCATCAAGGAGTTCTTTGGCAAGTACGAGTACGGCGACATCCGAACGGGTATCGTGGCAGCCATTGCCATCAATGTCGAGGAACCTGTCTTCGAAAGCCAGACTAAAATCAAGCTGGGCTCCACTCAGATGGCTCCTGACGGTGATACCATCAATAAGTATGTGGGCGACTTCATCAAGCAACAGGTAGACAACTACCTGCACATCCATCAGGACGTGGCTGAGGTCATCGAGGGCAAAATCAAGGAGAGCGAGCGCGAGCGTAAGGCGATGGCTGGTGTTACGAAGCTGGCTCGTGAGCGAGCCAAGAAGGCCAACCTGCACAATCGCAAGCTGCGCGACTGCCGCATCCATTTCAGCGATGCCAAGAACGAGCGCAAGGAGGAGTCGTGCATCTTCATCACTGAGGGCGACTCTGCCAGCGGAAGCATCACCAAGAGCCGCGACGTCAACACGCAGGCCGTCTTCTCGCTGCGAGGCAAGCCCCTCAACTCGTTCGGGCTGACCAAGAAGGTGGTCTACGAGAACGAAGAGTTCAACTTGCTACAGGCCGCCCTCGACATCGAGGAAGGGCTGGACACCCTGCGCTATAACAAGGTCATCGTGGCTACCGATGCCGATGTCGACGGTATGCACATCCGACTGCTGATTATCACCTTCTTCCTGCAGTTCTTCCCTGAGCTCATCAAGAAGGGCCACGTCTATGTGCTCCAGACTCCGCTGTTCCGCGTCCGCAATAAGCGTACCAAGATTCGCAACAAGGCGATGAGGGAGGACGGCAAAAAGGGCGATTTTGTCACCCGCTATTGCTACAGCGAGGAGGAACGCGTGACTGCCATCCAAGACTTAGGGCCCGACCCGGAAATCACCCGATTCAAAGGTTTGGGTGAGATTTCGCCAGAGGAGTTTGCAGGGTTCATAGGCCCTGACATCCGTCTGGAACAGGTCACCCTGCACAAGAACGACCAGGTGCAGAAACTACTGGAATACTATATGGGCAAGAACACGATGGAGCGCCAGAACTTCATCATCGACAACCTCGTCATCGAGGAAGACAAGCCTGAGGACTATGAATATGCTTAAGAGTGTACTGTATGCAGCACTTATATCGCTGCTCCCCCTAACGACTAGCGCCCAGATGCGCATCAATATGGGCACCGACTCTCCGTTGCGCAAGCTACAGATTGCCGAAATGGCTATCAGCAACCTCTATGTCGACAGTGTCAACGAACAAAAGTTGGTGGAGGACGGCATCCGTGGTATGCTGGAGAAGCTGGACCCCCATAGCAGCTACCTCACACCCAAGGAGGTAAAAGAAGCCAATGAACCCCTGCAAGGCAACTTCGAGGGCATTGGCGTGCAATTCAATATGGTAGAGGACACCCTACTGGTCATTCAGCCTGTCACCAACGGCCCTTCAGAGAAGGTGGGCATCCTGGCTGGCGACCGCATTGTCAAGGTCAACGACACCATTATTGCCGGCATCAAGATGTCGAAAGAGGAAATCATGCGCCGCCTGCGTGGCCCCAAGGGCACGAAGGTCCGCCTGGGCATTGTCCGTCGCGAAATCAAGGACACCTTGCTGTTCACGGTGGTGCGCGACAAGATTCCCGTCCACTCCATCGACGCTTCCTACATGCTGAACGCCCAGACAGGCTACATCCGCATTGGCAGTTTCAGTGCCACCACGCACAACGAGTTCTGCGAGAGCGTTAAGAAACTGAAGAAGCTGGGCATGAAGTCGCTGGTGCTCGACCTGCAGGAGAACGGAGGCGGATTCCTGCACGCTGCCGTCCAGATAGCCAACGAGTTTCTGAAAGCGGGCGACCTGATAGTCTATACTGAGGGCCGTCAGGCTCAGCGTACAGAATACAAGGCCAAGGGGGGAGGATTGTTTACGGAGGGCAAAGTCATCGTACTTGTCGACAGCTACACCGCCTCGGCAGCAGAGATTGTCTCTGGAGCCATTCAGGACCAGGACCGTGGCATCGTAGTGGGCCGTCGCACCTTTGGCAAGGGGCTCGTCCAGCGTCCCATCGACCTGCCTGACGGTTCCATGCTTCGTCTGACCATAGCCCACTACTACACTCCCTCAGGACGCTGCATCCAGAAACCTTACGAAAAGGGCAAGGGACGCGACTACGCCATGGACGTCTATAACCGCCTGAAGAGTGGTGAGCTGATGTCGGCAGACAGCGTACACTTTGCCGACTCACTCAAGTACTATACGTTGAGAAAGCATCGTGTGGTGTATGGCGGAGGAGGCATCATGCCTGACGAGTTCGTACCTTTGGACACCACCAAGTACACCCGCTACCATCGGGAGCTCTCCGCCAAGGGAATGGTCATCAATGCCAACCTGCGCTATGTCGACCAGCACCGCAAGATACTGCAGGGACAGTACAAGAACTTCGCCGACTTCCGTAGCCGCTTCGATATTCCTCAGCAGGTCATTGACCACATCTTTGCCGAGGGCGAGAAGCAGAACGTACGCCCCAAGGACGAGGCTGAGCGCCAGCAGACGCTGCCCTACCTGCGCCTGCAACTCAAAGCCCTCGTGGCTCGCGACCTCTGGGGCATGGACGAATACTTTGCCATCATTAACGAGATGAACGACGCCGTCAAGCGTGCTTTGGAACTGCTATGATGAAAAGAAAAATTTGTTTATTATTTATCATTTGTCATTTATCATTTAGCGAAGCGCAGGCACAAGTAGCGGCACCTAAGGACACACCCCAACTGGAATTCGCCATGCAACTACGAGTGACACTGGGCCAGACCTACACCCTCGGCGAGACACCTCACGGACGCCGTATTGTCATTCCCATCACGGGAGGTACCTTCGAAGGCCCCCTGCTGCACGGAACCATCCTAAATGGCGGAGCTGACTACCAACTGGCCAGCGTGGACGGCAGCCGTACGGAACTGGAAGCCATCTACAGCATCCAGACCCACGACGGCACCTATATCCACGTACGCAATCGCGGCATCATCCACAACGGCAAAGATGCCCAAGGGCAGCCCACCTTCTATTTCAAGGCAGCGCCCCAGTTCGAGGCTCCCAAGGACAGTCCCTACGACTGGCTGAACAATGCGCTCTTTGTCTGCCAGCCCGACTGGTCGCAAGACTTCAAGGGGATTATACTAAACGTCTGGAAAGTCAAGTAATTCTTAATCCCAACACTCCAACTCCTCAGCCAGCTCTGGCAGCTGGCTGTGATGAAACGTGACGGTGATTCTGCATCAGTGCCTGTCAGCCATATACATGCCAACAAGTATCAAGAGCGTGCCCAGAATAAAGAAAAGCGTAATCTGCTCGTGCAGTATCAGCCAGGCAAAGATGATGGTGGTGACGGGATTGAAGTAGACGTAGTTGGTGGCTACAACGGCACCCAGTTTCTTGAGCACCCAGTTCCAAGCCAGAAAACACAGCATAGAGGCCACACAGCCCAGGAACAACAGGTTCCAGACGAGTTCAGGCTGCTGGACAAGCAGATGTATGCCCAGTCCTGGCCGCCATATAAAATAAGGTATCATGGTCAACAGCCCGTAAAAGAACACTTTTCGCGTAATGAACAGGGTATCATACTTGCGGTTGACTGGAATCATCAACAGGCTGTACACTGCCCAACAGAGCGCAGCACTGAAAGCCAGGACGTCGCCAAGTGGTGACAGATGGAGCACAAAGTGGCCGTTCATCACCACCAGTGCCACACCCACAGCAGCCATCAGCGAGCCCACCGTCTGTCGGCGATTCAGGCGTTGCGACTTGTAGAAGAGGCTAATCAGTGCCGTGGCTACAAGAGGACACAGGCTGACAATGAGCGATGTGTTGGTAGTGGTAGTGTAGTTCATGGAACTGTTCTCCGTCAGGAAATACAGCGAGCCGCCAGTAAGCCCCAGGAGCACCATCAACAGCTCGTCCTTCCACGAATCAGACACCCAGCGGATGCCTCGCCACAGACAGAACACCAACAGCATCAGATAGGCAATGACGAAGCGCAGGACAAATATCTGAGCCGGAGTCAAGCCACCCAGCAGCAACAGCTTAGTGAAGACGAACGTAGACCCCCAGATGGCAACCACCACGAAGGCTACAGCGTGATAAAGAATACTGAGTTTGCCGGACATACCGCAAAAGGCTCCCTAAAGGTTATTAAACACAATTTGATAGAACTCAGCCTTCTTCTCGACAGCCATCGGATAGGCCCGCGAAGAACTTGGCATACGATAGAACTGCAAGACGCGTCCTTCGAGGTCCACTGATACGAAAGTCCCCACTTTGGGCTCCGCTACCTGCAGCTGCTGGGCACACAGTGCTGTTGCCAGCTGGCCTGCCGTAACAATGGTCTTGCATTGTGGCAAGCGGCGCAACATCGCCTGGATGTCCGTCTGTTCTACCACCTGCAGGTCCTTGTCACTGGCTGTATTCTTGGTGCGAATGATACGGGTGCAGGTATCATAAAGGGCAATGCCACGAGACGTCAGGAATTCCTTCAGTTCATCGAGGCGATAGTGCTTGCCGTCAGCAGCCACAAAGTGCTGCTTGTCGCCAAAGAAGCACAATCCCACGATACGCCACATGTCGTTCGTGAAATTAGGATAATAGAACGGCATGGACCATCGTTTCTCTGCCGGTGGAAACGTGCCCAGCATCAGCAGCCGAGCACCATCAGGCAGAAACGGCTCAAAGGGATGGCTTTCTGTCATCATCAAATCACTTTTCATAATAGAAAAAACGTGAATTATTGCTCTTTATTGCGCACAAATTCGTAACTTTGCAGAATTAAAAAATACACGATGAAAAGATACGCACTGTTTTTTGATATTGACGGTACGCTGGTCAGCTTCAAGACACACGAGATACCGCCCTCAACCATCTTGGCCCTGACCCAGGCTAAAGCTAACGGACATCGGGTCTACATAGCGACAGGCCGTCCACCGATTATCATTACCAATCTTGGGGCCATTGAGCATCTCATAGACGGATACATCACCACCAACGGAGCCTTGTGTTTCGTAGGCGACGAGACGGTCACCTGTCAGCCCATTCCCAAGAGCGACGTGCTGACCATAGTCAACGACGCAAAGGCAAAGGGCTACAGCCTCATCGTCGTAGGCCGACGTGACGTTGCTGTGCTCGACCCAACGGGCGACGTGCGACGCATCTTCCAACAGATGCTGGCTGTCAAGAACCTGGACAAGGCGTCGCCTTTGGAACAAGTGCTCGAACAGGACATCCTGCAGATGACACCCTTCTTCCCTGCTGATTATGAACGTCAGCTGATGGCACAGTTGCCTCGCTGCATCTCCGGCCGCTGGCATCCAGAGTTTACTGATATTACGGCCAACGGAGCCGATAAAGGGAAAGGCATCCTTGCCATAGCCCAACACGAGGGACTGGATGCTTCCAATACCATTGCTTTTGGCGACGGAGGCAACGACACGTCAATGATTCGTCAGGCAGGCATTGGCATTGCGATGGGTAATGCCATTGACGAACTGAAGCAACAGGCTGACTACGTCACCACAACGGTCGACGAGGACGGCATTCTCAATGCCCTCCGCCACTTCAGCATAGTCTAAGTGTTCGTGAACTTCTAAGGATAAATAAAAATATCCATAATAGTATGGACTATATCGAGAATAATAAGTATCTTTGCAGCGAAAACAAACTAACAACAATTTCAAAACATTAAGAACAAGATGATGAAAAGAATGATTTTAAGCTTCGTCCTGGCCCTGATTGCTTGGGTAGGCTATGCACAGGACATCAAGGGAAAGTGGCTCACTGAGGCAGGTGATGCACAGGTAGAAATCTATGAGCAGAACGGCAAGATGAACGGCAAGATTGTGTGGCTGGAGAAAGGCCCTGACACCAAGGACGTACACAACAAGGACGAGAAACTGCGTTCTCGCAAACTGATGGGTGTCAACATTCTCTCTGGTTTGACCAAAAAGGACGACAAGTGGGAAGGTGGACGCATCTACAACCCCAAGAACGGCAAGAACTACAAGTGCGCTATCTGGCTGGACGGTAACAAGCTGAAGGTTCGTGGATACATCGGATTCCTGTACGAGACACAAACCTGGAAGAGGAAATAAAACCTCGTTGTCCATTTACTCGTCAAGATCCAAAGGCGGTTGCCAAAGATGGCGACCCATGTCTACGTGCCCGTTAGGTTTGAAGTGTATACCTTCGTGTTCCAACAGCGTCCGCTGGCGGCTCCAGCCGGGTGCTGTGCGTCCTGCTTGGTTGACCACCCGATGGCACGGCAGCAACTCGGCACCAGGGGTATAGCGCAGCGTGCGTCCCACCATCCTCGAATGGCTGGGCCACCCTGCCCAGGCAGCAATCGTGCCATAGGTTGTCACTTGTCCTAAAGGTATCTGGCCGACAATGCTCAGCACATCGTCACGAAACTGGCGTGCCTGCTCAGGCGTCATACTGTCTGGATAGTCTTTCATTCTCGTTACTTGAGTCGTGGGAACATCTTACGAACACGTAGCAGGTGGTGGGTCACACTGCCACCTGCTATGATTAGCGTCACACTGAGAATAACCAGCAACATGCCAAGGGCCAAACGGAGGCTTAGCGGCTCGTTGAAAATAAGAATGGCTATAGCTACAGCCGTCACAGGCTCCATAGCACCAAGTATAGCGACAGGCGTGGAGCCTACCTTCTGAATGGCAGCACTGGTGCAAAGTAATGAGAGAGCGGTGGGAAACAAGGCCATTGAGAGTGCAGAAAGCCATAGCAGCGGACGCGCATTGAGAACGGCAAACGTGGCAGGCTGGAAACGGAAGGCAAACAGGAACAGGCCGAAAACTATGACATAGAGCGTCAGCTTCAACGTAGGAATCTCCTTCATCTGCCCTTTGTTGACAGCCACCAGATAAATGGCATACGACAAAGCCGATAGGAACACCAGCAGCAGGCCATAGGGATTGAGCACAGCTCCATCGTCACCCCTATAGAGCAGACCGATACCCGCAGTAGCCAGCAGAATGCACAAAACGGTAAGAATCGTAATGCGCTCATGATAGCCCACGGCCATAATGACTGTGACCAAAATGGGATAGACAAAAAGCAGCGTTGAGGCTATGGCAGCACCGATATAGGCATAGCTGACATACAAGGCCAACGACGAGAAAGCCATCATTAGCCCAAAGACGATGAGAGGCAAGACCTGTGAGCGACGGAGCCCAAAGCCTCGTCCTCGCGCTACCATCATCAGCGCCAGAATAGGGATGGCAAAGAAATAGCGCAGGAACAGCACACTGTAGGCATCAATGCCTGCTCCAAGCAACGGAAGTGCAAAAAGCGGATTGGTGCCATAGCTGGCAGCTGCTATCACACCGAGTATATAGCCCTTAACTGAGTCTGTCATTTTACTTTGTGTAAGGTATTTATCTGATTCATCATCTTTTAATCACAGAATGGTTGTTATTTCCTTTTTATCATATCTCATAAACAATTGCAAATATACAAAACAAATTAATAATTGCAAGAATAAGCACAAAAAGTTTTCCTTATTTTCACAATTTCGTAAAAATAAGCACGTTCAAAACTGCTTATTTTGACAATTTGGTAAAAATAAGCAAGAATTTCAAAATAAAACAACCTTATTTTGACAATGTGACTTTGGTCAATCTGACCAGAAATATTGCAAAAACCCTGTAACAAAAACAGGCACCCATACCCAGGTGCCTATCCAACTATTTAGCGGGCCTCGAGCCAGTTGTCGCCGAAACCGAAATCGGCGACGAGAGCGACCTTTCTTTTTTGATGCGCATAATATCATGTACATTACTGGCAATGCTCATCAAACTGAGGCTTATCAACAGGGCGAGGATAGTAGCGGAGATTATACGGGAATTTTCTACGAGCCAAAGGAGAATGCCTGATTGCACATGAATGGTGAACAAAGGTATGTCTGTAGGCATGGAAAGAATAAAGGCTAATGTGATGGCTCCACTGATGATGCCAATGACAAAAGCAGCAATCATTGCCAGCTTATAGCGACGGATGGCGGCTTCTTGATACTGGCGGACATACTCCACAGCATCGAGCCGACGAGTGATAGCAGCCATGAAGCCGGCCTTATCGTCGAATTGTGGTTTTTGGGCAAGGAACAGTTCCTCAAGTGCTTTGTCTTTGTTCATAATTTCAGTTTTTCTTTAAGTTTGTCACGTCCTCGCGAGAGTTGTTTCTTCACAGCGTCCTCCGAGGTGTCAGTAATAGCGGCAATTTCCTTGATGTCGTAGCCGTTGAGATAGTAAAGGGTGATAGCCGAACGCTCTTTAGGTGGCAAAGTGCGCAAGGCGAGGTAGAGACTCTGGTGCTCAAAGCTGTCATCGGCAGCATTGGGACTGATGAGTATGCGGGCCTCGTCGAGCGTTTCAGTGGTACGAATACTCGCCCTATGGTTGAGGAAGGTGTTATGGGCAATCTTGAAGAGCCATGAGCGGAAGCGCCCTCGGTCCTGATAGCCTGCCGATGAGAGATAGGCCTTCACCAGTGCGTCCTGCGCCAAGTCGTCTGCGTCGCCCTTGTTGCCGCAACAGAGGGCGAGCAGAAAGCCGCGAAGTGCCTCCTGCTCACGCTCTACCAGGGTGA
>CAMOWH010000002.1:0-52138 GCA_946628315.1 uncultured Prevotella sp. | reverse complement strand
ACCAGTACACCTACGCCGTGGGTACCATCTATATGGACCTCATCAACGAGTGCGAGAAACTGGGTGACTACGTGGTCAACGTGGTCGAGGCCCGTATGGGTATGCGCCAAAAAGAGTCATAAAACTGGAAAAATATCCTCTATTACTAAAATAATTAAGGTAAAGCAACATCAGTTAGGAAATTTTTAAGTAATTTTGCATCCAGAAACAACTTTATATTGATTAATATGCGTAAAAGACTATTATTCATGGCCATGATGTTAACCTCAGTGTTAACCCTAATGGCTCAGGTTACCACCTCTGCCCTCAGCGGAAAGGTAACGATGAATGACACCAAAGAAGAGGTAATTGGTGCCACCATTCAGGCAATCCATGAACCTTCGGGAACGAAGTATGCTGCCGTAACCAATGCTAACGGACGTTTTACCATCCAAGGTATGCGTAATGGCGGTCCCTACAGTGTCACCATCAGTTATATAGGCTATGAGACGAAGACCTATCGTAACATCGTGCTCGAACTGGGTGAGACCTACAATCTCAATGCAGGACTCTCTGAAAATGCCAACGAGCTCACCGAGGTTGTTGTCAGCGGAAAAGCCTCGAAGTTTGCTGCAGAAAAGACAGGTGCTTCGACCAACATCAACCAACGAACCATTCAGGAACTGCCCACTATCAACCGTTCCATCGGCGACTTGGCTAAGCTGTCACCATACTACGGAGGCTCGAACAGCTTCAGCGGTATGAACGGCAAGATGTCTAACTTCACCCTGGACGGTGCCAATCTGAATAACAACTTCGGACTGAACGCCAACCTGCCCGGTGGCGGTAACCCCATCTCGATGGATGCCATTGACGAAGTGCAGATGGTGGTTGCTCCGTTCGATGTCCGCCAGTCCAACTTCATCGGCGGCGGTATCAATGCGGTGACGAAGTCGGGTACGAACACGTTCAAGGGAACGGCCTACTTCTACTACACCAACGAGGACATGCATGGTAACCGTGTAGACGGTGTTCAGAACTCAGAGCCCAACCCGGGTGAGGAAAAGGTATATGGTTTCACCCTCGGCGGTCCCATCATCAAGGACAAGCTCTTCTTCTTCGCCAACTATGAGCGCACGAATACGGAGAACATTCCGACTTATTGGCATCCAGACCTGACTGGTGAAGGTGCAAACAGCAAGACCTACACCTCACGCACGACGTTAGAGGACATGCAAATGATTTCCCAGTTCGTCAAGAACAAATACGGTTACGACACTGGTTCAGCCACCAACTATCCTGGCGACATCGTCAACAACAAATATCTGGCACGTCTGGACTGGAACATCAACCAGAACCACCACCTTGCCGTACGCTTCAACCATACCAACAACTCGAAATGGACTCCCCCCAGTGCCACATCGCGTGATGTAGGCGGACTGTCTGCAGCCTGCGTAGGTATCAGCTCGATGGCTTTTGCCAACTCGTTCTACAATCAGGAAAACAAGGTGACCACCTTCTCGGGCGACCTGAACAGCCGCTTCGGACAGAACATCAGCAACCAGTTGCTGGTAACCTATTCTAATATTGATGACCCTCGCAGCTCCAACTCGTCCATGTTCCCCATGATAGACATCATGAAGGACGGCGACCCCTACATGACGTTAGGCTACGAGCTCTTTACCTATAACAACCGTGTACAGAACAAGATTCTGACCATCAACGACAACTTCACCTACTATATGGGTAACCACAAGTTGACGGCAGGTTTCAGCTTCGAGCACCAGAAGGCCCTCAACAACTACATGCGCCAGGGTACTGGTTACTACCGTTATGCCTCGATGCAGGACTTCATGGAGGGCGCTGCTCCCATAGGCGTGGCATTGACAACGGGTAATAATGGTGAAGAGAATCCTTCCTCGCAGGTTGTCTTCAACCAGATTGGACTCTACGTCCAAGACGACTGGAACATTACTGACAAGTTCAAGCTCAACTACGGCGTCCGTTTCGACAACCTGATTTTCCAGAATGACGGAGCTGTCCGCAACGACGAGCTGTATGCCGTTGACTTCGGTGGCCGTCACGTTGACACAGGCCAGTGGCCTAAGGGCAACTGGCAGATTTCGCCCCGTGTAGGATTCGTCTGGGATGCCCTGGGTGACAAGTCCCTGAAGGTCCGTGGAGGTACGGGACTCTTTGCTGGTCGTCTGCCCCTCGTATTCTTCACCAATATGCCAGGCCAGTCAGGCATGATGCAGACCACCTATGTCACCAAAGACGCTACGGCACTCGCACAGTTTGCCGGAGACATGAAGACCAACGCACGTGACATGGAGGCTGTCCTCAAGAATTACGCTCAGGGAATGGCCTATTATGCAGGTGTTGACCCCGACTTCAAGATGCCACAGGTATGGAAGACATCCATCGGCATTGACTATCAGGTTCCCGTATCGTTCCCCCTGACCCTCACGGGTGAGTTTACGTACAGCAAGAACATCAATGCCGTTCACCTCGACAACTACAACATGAAGTCGCCCGATGAGACATGGAGCCACATGACCGGCGCAGACAACCGTCTCATCTACCCCGCAGCCAGCGACTACCAGTACACCAGCAAGGGTACCTATGTGCTGACCAACAACCACAAGGGTTACGGATGGACAGCCAGTCTGCAACTGCAGGCAGAGCCTATCAAGAACCTCTTTGTCTCTGCAGCCTATACGCATACCGTCAGCAAGGAAGTCACCGCACTCCCCGGCTCCAATGCACAGGCTGCATGGCAATATATGCACACCGTCAACGGACCTAACACCGTCGAAGTACGCAACTCCGGCTTTGTGACTCCCGACCGACTGATTGCCAACATCAGCTACAAATACGGCAAAGACCACTTCTCGCTGTTCTATAGCGGCTATTCGCCTTCGGGTTACAGCTACACCTACAGCAACGACATCAACGGTGACAATCTGTCCTATGACCTGATGTACATCCCTCGCGACGACTCGGAAATCAAGTTCGTCAGCGACGACGACCGCATTGCCTTCTGGAACTTTGTCGAGCAGGATGACTATCTGAAGAACCACAAGGGCGAGTATGCAGACCTCTATGGTGCACGTGCTCCTTGGGTACACACCTTCGACTTCAAGTGGGCTCACGACTTCGACCTGAAGATTGGCAATACCAGCCACAAGCTGCAGCTCATTGCCAACATCGAGAACATCGGTAACCTGCTCAATTCCTCATGGGGCGTTGCCAAGATTATTCCCGGCATGAGCAACAATATGTTCAAGATGCTGAGCGTTACCAACGCCAAGGAGGTGAAAGCCGGTGCACAGCCCATCTTCCGCATGAATACCGACCTGAAGACAGCTTGGGACTACAACCACAGCTATGGTCAGTGCTGGCGCTTGCAGCTCGGTGTGAAGTACTACTTCAACTAAGCGTAACTTGATTTGTGAAATAATCGAGAACTCATAGGATATGAAGAAAATAACACTGATGATTATCATGGCCTTGGTTGGTCTGGCAGGTTTTGCCCAGACCAACGAGGCTACTTCTACTTTCAAATACGGTTTCCTGAGCTACGAGGCTGCGCTGCAGGCCATGCCAGAGTATGGTCAGATGCAAGCTGACATGGCTCTGCTGAAATCCCAGTATGAGGATGAGCAGAAACGCGTAGAGGACGACTTCAACAAGAAGTACGAGGAGTTTCTTGACGGACAGGCATCATACCCGAAGACCATTCTCCAGAAGCGCCAAAGCGAACTTCAGGAGATACTGGACAAGAACATTGCCTTCAAGAAAGAGAGCGAAAAACTGCTCTTGCAGGCTCAGTGTGACGCCGTAGCACCACTGAAGCAAAAACTGAACGCAATACTGGGCAAGATAGGCCAGGAGCGTGGCTATGCCTTTATCCTGAATACAGACAACAACAGTACCCCGTGGTTGAACCCAGCTATGGGTGAGGACATCACTGAGGCCGTCGAGGCTTTGCTGAAACAATAGTACAAGGTATGCTACCCAGTGCTCCTGGTCCCATAGGCATTTTCGATAGCGGATATGGCGGACTTACCATTCTGCATGGCATACGTCAACTGTTGCCACAGTACGACTATCTATATCTGGGCGATAATGCACGTGCGCCCTATGGAGCACGCTCGTTTGAGGTAGTATATGAATTTACCCGCCAGGCAGTAACCCGATTATTTGAATTAGGTTGCCACCTGGTGGTTTTAGGTTGCAACACAGCCTCGGCCAAAGCCCTGCGCTCCATTCAGCAGAACGACCTGCCACACTTGGACCCGAATCGCCGTGTATTGGGCGTGATACGTCCTACGGCAGAGGTGATAGGCTCTCTGACTCGCAGCCGCCACGTAGGCATTTTTGCAACCGAAGGAACCATCAAGAGCGAGTCGTACAATCTGGAAATACATAAGCTGTTCCCTGACATCAAAGTATCCGGTGTGGCCTGTCCTTTCTGGGTTCCTCTGGTAGAATACAACGAAGCAGACTCACCAGGAGCCGACTACTTCGTCAAGAAGCGCATAGACCAGCTGATGCGTATGGACCCCGACATCGACACCGTCATCTTAGGTTGCACCCACTACCCCATCCTTTTGCCTAAGATTCACAAATACATTCCTCGTGGCATCCGTATCGTCTCGCAGGGAGAATACGTGGCAGAGAGCCTAAAACACTACTTTGAACGCCACCCCGAGATAGAGCAGCGCTGCACCAAGAACGGACAGGTGCATTACCTGACCACGGAAAACCCGGAAAAATTCAAGGAGTCGGCCCAGTTGTTCCTGCACGAGCCGGTAGAGGTAGAGAATATCACTTTAGGATAGGAGCCGGCGCGAGAAGTACCGTACAGGGTACCACACGGCCAGAAAACCCACCATCAGCACGGTCACAAAGATGATGACGATATCCCAGGGATGTACGCTGACAGGATAGGCGTCGACTATGAAGGAGCCCTCACTGCTGCCCAGACGCACCAGACCGTACTGTTGCTGCAACCAGCAAAGTAACAACCCGACAGCAATACCAATGACAGCCCCTATCGCACTAATCATACGCCCTTCAAAAAGGAAAATACGCGTTATCTGGTGGTCAGAAGCCCCCAGGTTACGCAAGGTCACCACATCGTCCTTCTTATCAATGATAAGCATCGAGAGAGAACCGATGATGTTGAAACAAGCTATTACCAGAATAAAAGTCAGGAAGATATAGGCAATGAGCTTCTCTATCTTCATGATGCGGAACGTGTCATCCTGCTGTTCGTAGCGATCACTGACCTGAAACTTCCCTTGAGCCAGTTCCTGCATCTGTGCCTTGACAGCCTCAAAGTCACTTCCCGGCTTCAGTCGTAATTCAAGTGATGACACCATGCCCTCCTGCCCAAAAAGATGACGAGTAAAATGGATGGATGTCAATATATAGTTCTTGTCGTACTTTCCCTGCTTCAAGTAAAACACAACACCAGGCGAGAACAATTCGTCCTCCACAAATCCCTCAACAGGATTAGCCATATCCAGTTGACCCTCACGCTTGGGAGCATATATCTTCAAGGGATGGTCGTAAGTATAGCCCATTCCCAACAGGTAGGCCACTCCCAATCCGGGGATACCATAGTTCATGTCTGCAGCATGTAACTCAAACTTGCCATCACCCTCCAGAATCTCACGGATATGGGTCAGACTGTCGAAATTGTCTTCTACACCCTTCACCTTGACCATCAGCTGACGGTCCATATAGACAGCCAACGCCTGGTCTTCCAGACACTCTGTAGCCACCTCCACCTGAGGCAGCTGGCGTATTTTAGTCAGCACAGGATCGTCAGCAGGGAAGGTCTTACCTTTCAGCGACGTTATCTTCAACTGAGGATCCATCTGGGTGAAAAGCGAAGCCACCATGTCGTGGAATCCGTTGAACACGCTCAGCGTCACCACCAATGCCATCGAAGCCACAGCAACACCTACTACAGAGATGCCGCTAATCACATTGATGGCATGGGTCGACTTCTTCGAAAAGAGGTAGCGCCGGGCTATGTAAAACGGGAAATTCATTTACTTTTTCAACAGTTCATCGATACGCTCCATATAGTCAAGAGAATCGTCTATAAAGAAACGCAGTTCGGGAATGATACGCAACTGATAGCGGACACGTGTACCCAACTCATAGCGTATCTGCTTCTCGTTCTTCGTAATGTTCTTGATTAACTCTTCACCTTTATCAGAAGGGAAGATGCTGAGATAGGCCGTACAAATACTGAGGTCAGGACTGATCTTGACCCGGGTAACGCTGACCATGACTCCATGTAAGGAGCGCGTCTGCTCCTGAAAGATAATACTCAGTTCCTTCTGAAGCAGACGCGCTATTTTGTTTTGTCTTGTCTCCTGCATTACTTCTTGCCGTCTACTTCGAGCAGTTCAATTTTGAAGATCAGCATAGAGAAAGGCTTGATGTCAGCACCCTGCTGGCGCTCACCATAAGCAAGTTCCTGAGGAATATATACCTCCCAGATTGATCCTGCGGGCATGTGTACCAGTGCGTCAGTCCAACCCTTGATGACCTGATTGGCACGGAAGTCAGTAGGCTGACCACGCTTGTAAGAGCTGTCAAACACCTTGCCATCCAGAGTCTTACCCTCATAGTGAACCTTCACCATTGAGGTATCCTTAGGCAGGGCACCAGTACCCTCCTTGATGACCTTGTACTGAACACCGCTCTCCAGGGTCTTCACATCCTGCTTCTTGGCATTCTCTTTCAGGAAGTCCTCACCAGCCTTCTTATTAGGACCGAACTCCTTCTCCATATTCTTGGCCTTGATGGTGCGCATGAGCTGCTGAGCCACCTGAGCGGCAGAGTCGGGAGTCATCAGACCACCCTTGCCTGTAGTACCGCTGATGAAACCAGCCATGAAATTCTTCAGAGAGATGGTCTTGGTAGAATCCTCACCAAACAACTCGTGGTTGATACCCTTAACCATCTGGTTGCTGATCTGCTGACCAATCTGGATACCAGCATAGTAAGCAGCCTTTTTCTTGTCGTCACCGGCATTAGCACCTTCGTTCAGACCTTTGATGAACTCGTCCATATAGGTGGTATCAACACCCAGACGACCTACCAGATACTCCTTCAGACCCTGAGTCTGAGCCATACCGATAGCATAGCTAACGGTATCTACATCGCTCTTCAGGCTAGCCTTCGGAGCGCCATTGTCGCATGATGCATACATCATGACGGCAGCAACTGCTGCAAGAGCAGTAACAGTAAACTTTTTCATTGTTCTTTAAATTATCGTTATTACATTACTTGAATCAGTTCCACATCGAAAATCAGTGCAGCATAGGGAGGAATAGAAGCACCAGCTCCACCCTCGCCATAAGCCAGACGATACGGGATGAAGAAGCGATACTTAGCCCCTTCCTGCATCAGCTGCAATCCTTCGGTCCAGCCTGCAATCACCTGCTGTAAACCAAACACGGCAGGCTCGCCACGCTGAACACTGCTGTCAAACACTGTACCGTCAATGAGGAAACCCTCGTAGTGGCACTTTACAGAATCCTTGGCTGAAGGCTTTTTGCCATTGCCTTCCTTCAGCACCTGATATTGCAATCCGCTGGGCAGTGTTACTATTCCATCCTTCTTGGCATTCTCTGCCAGATACTTCTCGCCAGCCTCTTTGTGCATTTTACCTGCCTCAGCACGCTGCTTGTTGATTTTCTCTTCCTGTGCAGCAAAGAACTCCTGCACGATACGCTGAGCATCACTGCTCTTAACCTTTAACTCGTTGCCTGCCAAAACGTCTTTTACAGCCTGGGCAAAATCATCGATATTAAGTTCTGAGCCACCCATATTAGCCAGCTGATGACCAATACCGATACCCAATGCATAACTTACTTTATCCATCGTTTATACCTTATTTATTATAAAATCGGGCGCAAAGGTACAAATAATCTGCGATTTACGTGCGATATTTCAAAAAAAAATGCTAATTTTGTGCATTCTTAATACTTTGCTTATGAAAAAAATAGTTGTTTTGACCGGTGCCGGCATGTCTGTGGAGAGTGGTCTGAAGACTTTCCGCGATGCCGATGGATTGTGGGAAGAATATCCCGTACAGCAGGTAGCCACCCATGAGGGATGGCTTAACGACCCCACCTTGGTGACCAACTTCTACAACATGTTGCGCAAAAAGTGCTGGAATGTGAAGCCCAACGAAGGGCATAAACTGGTGGCAGCCTTGGAGGAGAACTTCAACGTGACGGTGATTACTCAGAACGTTGACAATCTGCATGAACAGGCCGGTTCTAAAAAAGTCATCCACCTGCATGGTGAATTGATGAAGGTATGCTCCAGCAACAATCCTGACGACCCACGCTACCAGCAGTTGCTGACGCCGGACAACTGCGAGATTGTACCAGGTACAAAGGCAGGAGACGGTTCTCTGCTACGTCCGTTCATTGTGTTCTTTGGTGAGGCTGTTCCCATGATAACCGCTGCTGCTGCCGAATGTCAGGAAGCCGACATCTTTGTCATCATCGGTACGTCGCTCAATGTCTACCCTGCAGCTGGGCTCATCCAATACACACGTCCGGGCATCCCTATCTATCTTATTGACCCCAAGCCCGTATCCACAGGCAGCCGGGAGGTGACACAGATTCAAAAGGGGGCCTCAGAAGGTATGAGAGAGCTCACGAAACTATTGGTTCCCTGATTCTGACTTTGGCTGACGGTCCTTCTTCAGAATCTGCTCATATTCCCCTGACGTGTTCAAGATACGCTCAGCCTCCTGCAAGGTCTTGTCATTGCGCAATCCTACCTGCAACTGACCACCTTGATAATAGTAGGCTGAGACGATGTCTTGCTCCAGCATCTGCTGTATCTCGCTGCGATGGCGGTCCAAGTCACTGCTTAGGTTATGGTGGTCTATCTTGGCCTTCAGTGCATCCAGTTCTGCCTGGGCTTCCTCATAGTAGCCTTCAAACTTCATGGCTTTCTCCAGTTCGCCAAACTGTTTCTTGCTCAGCTGGTCATAGGTAAAGCCGGCTTTCACAACACGCTGCTTAAACTCCTCGTAGTCAGCATCGGTCAGGTGGAAGTCCTTAGCGGGAACTATAGTCGGATGCTTGCCGATATAGTCGACTACGTAGTCGAATGCCACCTCCGTAGAATCCAAGCGGTCCAGATAGAGGGTGACATTAGCCATCGTATCAGGCTTCACCTCTACGTCAGGCTTAATGCCTTCCTCCATGGTGATGCCTCGCCCACTGGGCAGGAAGTAACGCGAGGTCGTCAGTTTCAGATTAGCATTATAAGGCAGGTCAACGTTAGGAACCTGAACCAACCCCTTACCATAGGTTCGCGTACCTATAATTATACCACGCTTCAAATCCTGCAAGGCTCCGCTGGTAATTTCAGAGGCTGATGCCGTTTCCCGGTTTACCAACACTACGATGGGCATAACGGTATCTATAGGCTCCAAACGGGTCTTGTACTCTGAGTTGGCACGTTTCAGTTTACCTTTGGTTTCCACTATTTTCCGGTCCTTCGGCAACCACATGCTTAAAATATCGACACACTCTGACAGAGAACCGCCTCCATTGCCACGAAGATCCAGTATCAGTTTTTGGGCTCCTTGTTTCTTGAGGTCTATGAAAGCCAGCCGCATTTGCTTGGCTGGCTCGCCTGTAAACGTGTTCAGATTGATATAGCCCACACCCTGAGGGAGCATTCCGTACCAGGTAATCTCTGGCATATTAATACTCTCACGGGTAATCTTGAAGTTCATTTTCTTACCTGTCGTGGGGCGCAGCACCTTCAACACAAAACTGGTGCCTGCTTCACCACGCAGATGACTGCTGACATAGCTGGTGGTCTTATCTGTCATTACCGTATCGTCAATCTGCATCACGACATCTCCCTTCTTCAAGCCAGCACGAGCTGCAGGTGTTCCTTCGTAGGGTTCGTCTATCACAACTTGCTTGCGCTTCTGATGATAGCGTATCAGGGCACCAATACCTGCATACTTGCCTGTCAGCATCTGCTTCAACTCCTTCTGACGTTCCTCAGGATAGTACTCCGTATAGCGGTCCAGCGAACTCAGCATGGCATCTATACCCTTCGTGATGACTTTGTTGGCATCGAGGGTATCCACATACATCATATCCAAGTTCTTATACAAGGCATTGAAAATTTCCAGATTCTTGGCCACCTCCAATAGATGGTTCTTGCTATTTTGGGCTTGAATGCCTGTCAGTGAAAACAGCACGATAACAGCGAGAAATAAACGTCTTTTCATTTCTTTATTCTTTGTTTTGCCTGCAAAGGTACGATTAAGTGAGCAAAAAGCCAAATTTATTTGAGTTTTTCCGGGAGTGCATTCGAAAACTTTTTCCCCTGCACCTGAAAAAGTTTTCGAATGCACTCCCGTTTACAACACTGTACGAAGGACAAACCAGACATGCAGGAAGAAAGTCTGGACAGCCCCATAGTGGCGAGACATGACATGATAGCGTTCCAAGAGCGAAGCCCGATGGTGCTGGGTGGTATTGCCTCCTTCCTCAAAGTCCGCCAGTATGGTATTGGTATTCACAAGGGCAAGGCCCTGTCGGTCTGCCTCTTTCATGATACGGATGCACCAGTCCACATCGGCTGAATGCCAATACTGCAAGTCATAAGGCATCTGTCGGGCAATGTCCATGCGGGCATAGAAAGCCTGATGACACACCAGCATACCTTGTCGGAACGAGCGCCACGACAACTCCTTGGGAGGGCGCAAACGACGCAGATGGAGGAAATGCCCTTCCGTATCGGTAATGGCTGTATCGCCATAGACAACGGCCGGATATTGTTTTTCGTCCGTTGGCTGCCGACGGCCTATTGCATCAACCACCGTTTGTATCGTATCCTTGCTATGAAAGGTGTCACCGGCATTCAGGAAAACAACATAGTCACCCGTAGCCCGCTTCAATCCTTTGTTCATGGCATCATAGAGTCCCTTGTCAGGCTCCGAGCTGACGACAACCTCGTAAGAGCTGACCTCCTGATAGTGCCGCGCCATCTGCAAAGTTTCATCTTTCGATGCACCATCTACTATCAGGTGTTCCAGATGCAGATAGGTCTGGCTGCTCACACTATCCAGCGTTCGCTGCAAACTGCGAGCCGCATTATAGGTAATGGTAACAATGGAGATACGTATCATATTACCTTATTATATATATCTAAATAACGATTGGCTACACTTTGTTGCGAATAACAACGAGCCACATGGTGCAGGCATGAACGGCTCAGCGCTTCGTGGTCGGCATCAGCCAATACAAAGCGGATGCCCTTTGCCAAATCGGCAGCGTCACGTTCTTGAGCAACATATCCATTCTCCTGATGGCAAATCATCTCGGGAATGCCACCTACGCGAAATCCTACACATGGCACACCACAAGCCATAGCCTCCATGATGGTGTTGGGCAGATTGTCCTCCAACGATGGTATGACGAATACATCGGCTGCATTGTAAGCACTTACGATGCGTGACAATTCGCTGACATATCCCAATGGGTAAGATGGCAGGGCCAACTGTGATGCCACTTCTTCGGCATGGCCACCCAGAATAGCTACACCAGTGTTTTCTTTCATCTCAGGATATTGGTAGACTAACAGGTTGACAGCCTCAACAAAATAACTGATGCCCTTGCGAGGATCGGTAACTCTTTGCGAGACAAAGAGGATGATGCGCCGATCAGTGGGCAGTCCCATTGTTTGGCGGGCTTGTTGCTTGTCGTGTGGACAAAACTGTCGTGTGTCAATGGCATTAGGGATGCTGACAATGCGTTGACCTTGCAGCAGGGCACTCTTCCGAGCTTCGCTGGCCAGCCATTCGCTGCAGCATACATAGGTGACGCGTTGTCCGTCAAGCATCTGTTTCTTACGGTTCCATCCCTTCTGGGTTAAGCGACCGCCCGGCAACATTGGACACTTCACGCATTGCGACTGGTATTGCTCACAGCCACGACTATAGTGGCAGATAGCCGTCGCAGGCCAGATGTCATGCATAGTCCACACGACAGGCTTCCCAGCATCCAATATCTTTCGGATGTCTTTCAGTGACAACATGCCTTGATTAATCCAATGCAAGTGAATGACGTCAGCCTCCTGAAACTCCGGCAGACAGGTTATATCGGTACCGCTATTGGCAATGTCTACCTCAAACAAATGCTTGCGCTGGAAACGCAGATGCGCCCAAATAACCAAACGCTCCCACAAAAAGTGCCACTTTAGACGCCACGACGGGGGAATCGCACAAACTGTCAGTTTATCAGTTTCCTTGTCGCGAACCAGCATCTTGGCCTTGACACCATTATTTTTCAGTGCCTCCATCAGCCTATTAGCTGCTACGGCGGCACCACCAGTCTTTTCACTTGTATTTACTATCAGTACGCGCATACTTGTTTTTTGTACGGGATGACAAAGGTACGAAAATATTTAAAAGTAAAGAAGCAAAACGACAAAAAAGGTGAGATTTTGGGGTGTTTTCGCACACAATCAGTTGATTTAGGTCAAGAACAACACACTTTTTCGAGAAAAAAGGCGAGAAAACATTGCAGGTATGAAAATAGTTCGTACCTTTGCATTGTCAAACGAAAGTTATGACACTTGACTAAGTGAAGTCAAGAATGGTTAATAGATTGTTTTAGGTTAGTAGTAATATTTATAGTTTTAGGTTTTTAGTTATTGGTAAGAAGAAAGTTTTAAATGTGTTAGGATAACAGTGGTCGCCGTGAGGCGCTCATAACTTTCTTTTCTAAATGAATGTTAGTATGAAATTTAAATATGCTGCCTAACGGCAGACCTCCAGTTGAAAGACTGGAATTTGTTTTGAACAAGGATTTTTAGTTAAACATAGGCTTTTTGAACACCACTGCTCGTTGATGAGTAGTGGTGTTTTTCTTTTGCTGTCATTTCTCTATCAGTGCTACCGCATAGGCGGAGATGCCTTCCTGACGGCCGGTAAAGCCCAACTTCTCTGTGGTAGTGGCCTTGATGGATACGGCATCTGTATCACAACCTATCACGTGAGCCATGACTTCCTGCATGTGGGGAATATGAGGATTCATCTTAGGCCGTTCAGCACAAATGGTTGCATCGATATTCACAAGGTGATAACCCTTGGTGGCTATCAGCTCTATTGTCTTACGCAGAATTACTTTACTGTCCATTCCTTCCGTCTCTGCCGACGTATCGGGGAAATGATAGCCTATGTCACGCATATTAGCTGCCCCCAAGATGGCGTCACAGATGGCATGAATCAGCACGTCGGCATCGCTATGTCCCAACAAGCCCATCTCATGCTCCAGACGAATGCCTCCTATCCACAGTTCCCTGCCAGGAACCAGCTGATGGACATCGTATCCCATTCCAACTCTAATCATAGCACCTTTTTATTTATTTACTTTTTACCTTTTAAACAAGTCCTTGATGCCGTCCAGGTCGAAAGCAAGACTGAAACGCAGCGTCTGATCGAGCGGATTAGTCTTGGCTGTTGAAATGACGTAGCCCACATCCAGCGAGAAGACGCTCATGCGAAAACCGCCACCGACGGTGAAGTATTTGCGATTACCCTTATTCTCAGACTCATGGTGGTAACCAGCACGCAGTGAGAACTGGTCATGGTAGACATACTCAGCACCCAAGCTCCACTGGATTTCCTCCAGTTCCTCCTTGAAACCACCGGGAGCATCATGGAAACTCTTAAAGATGCCGGAGATAGAACTCACATCGTTATACTCCTGGATGACACGCTGTTCGTAGTCTTCCTTCGACTCACCATCCTCTTGCTTGGGAATGGTAGGCACCAGCAGTTTATTGGCATCGACCGCAATGCTGAACCTGTTATATTCGTCCACAGGCACCATCAGCGAGGCACCGATACGCAAGTTGGCGGGCAGGAAATTAGAGCGGTCATCGCCGAAATAGGTAATCTTTGAGCCCACGTTCGAGATGTTCATACCCAGTCCCAACTGGCATTCACGCTGACCTATGTTGATGTAGTTATTATAATAACACGCCAGGTCTGCTGCGAAGGCCGATGCGGGAGAGGCGTTCTCCGTATAGTCATAACGCAGGTCGCTATACAGCCAGCGGATGGCGGCGGCAATGGAGAATTTCTCGCTCAACATCAGTGAAGCACCGACATCCAGCGACATCTCATAGGGTTTTACCGTCATGGCATTCTCCTCAAACGAGGTCATCACCTCGCCCAACGAGAAATAACGTAATGAGCCACTCACTGCCGCATAGTCACCAATGCGATAGTAGCCTGACACATAAGCCAGGTCAATGTCGTTTACCAACTTACGCAGCCAAGGCGTATAGTTCAATGCCACACCGGCTCGGCTGATACAGAACGGATACTTGGCCGGATTCCAGTATTGTGAGTTCACATCCGGGTCGGTAGCCACACCGACATCACCCATACCCGCAGCGCGGGCATCAGGGGCAATGGTCTGCGAGATGACGGCGTGCTCAATGGGATTGAACTGGCTCTTCGTATCCTGCGCTTTCGCGGTCAGTCCGAAAAGCAGGCCCACTGTCATGAGAATTATGCTTAGTTTCTTCTTCATAGTCTAATACATTATTTATATGTGAGTACAATGAGTTTCTTGGCTTTTGAGGCATAGGTGCTGCCGTCACTGCTGATGCGCACCCGATAGAGATAGACGCCCGTCTGCAGGTGCCGTCCGCCATCGACGGAGAGGTCCCAGTCTATGGTATAGGTGTTGTCCGTCGAGACTCCTTCCTCAGCATACGACCACAGATGACGGCCTGAGATGTCAAACACATCCAGCACAACATCCATATTGCTGCCCACTCTGTCATGGACAATGCGGAACGAGGTAGTCGTGCTGGCAGGATTCTTCGTACACTCCACGTCAAAGAATCTGGGTTCCAGCCCCTTCTCCACCCGGAAATTCAACTCTGCCGTGGACGAATTGTTCAGTATATCCCAGGCACGGAACAGCAGCCGGTGCTCACCGTACGGCAACTCTGGAATGGAGAAGCCCACAGTGCCACTGGTATAGCTGCCGAAGTCATACCGGAAGTAATCGTTCAGCGAGTAGGTCTTCGACATTTCACCGTCGATAATCAGCTGCAAGTCATGGCCTATCCCGCTGCCCGTAGCATTGATACCGTCCTCGTCATTCAGCTGTGCCACGAAATAAGGCGTGGGGTTCACGCTGCCGCCATTGGTAAACGACGTGCTGTTCAAATAGCAATAGATGGCAGGACCCGTCTCGTTCGGATTCGGTTTCTCAGCACTGACCATCATCAGCTGGTCTGTTACCCCACTGGCCTCTACCGTCTTCTCGTCATTGACGGCATACAGGTTAATCAGTCCGGTCTGGTCTGCGTAGCTGATGTCCTTGGGCACTGCGAAGGTGAACGTGAAACGTCCTTGCCGGACTTGGTCACTACCGTTAAAGACGACATTCTGCCGGTCGTAATATTCAAAAGGCTTACTGGCCTCGGACGGGTCATTCAGTTTACAAGTTACCAACTCGCGGGCATCGCGGACCGTTGCCGTCAGCATTCCGTTGAACTCCGTATCAACCTGTCCGTCTCCGTTCAGCACACTGCCGCTGACCGTTGCCGTGGAACCGGCGCTCAGTTTCAGCACCTCGCCTGTTGACAAAGGCTTGTCATTAATCGTTTCTATCCGGATGCTCCGCGTGGGTGCAGCCAGCCGAAGTGCCGGATCACCCAGCAGCGTGTACTGCAGTTTGTTCTGCGTCTGGTCCGTACCGGCTTCTATCAGTTCGTTCTTGGCCCTTCTGACAGCCTCGCCTATGGGCAACATCCTGCCTTCATCGTCGCGGCTCAGCACATAGCGGGTGAAGGCTTGGTTCATGCTGCGGTTATAAGTCTGATAGACCGTGCGGGTTGTGCCGAAGAAGGCTACAGAGCCGCCTTTCTTATAGAACAATGACGTCTCGCCGATGTTCTCCTCCTGACCGTCAAAGGGCATGATGTCGCAAGAGGCTGTCAACCACAGAGGCAGCCGTGAGGACGTATTGGCAAAATCGTTCAGCCGCAACACATACTCATGCGATATGGCATCTGCCCGTCCATGTCCGGAATAGTTCATGATGAGTGCGCCCTGTTCCATCTGCTGCTTGATGAGGCGGGTCACGTCAGGATAGCTGTTGCCCGTCGAGGAAGACTCACGGGTATAGGCATCCCACATGATGCGCTTCACCTGGAACGCCGAATAGCGCTGCTCCACCATTTCCGCCACGGTATTGGCATCGACCATGTGGACATTTTCATTACCGTCATCACCCATGAAGCAGAGCAGGTTCTGCCAGGCTCCGGCATTGCTGTTATTGACATAGGCTTCTATCTTGTCTACCACCACAGCCGCCTCGTCGGCGGTTCGTGCCGAGATGCGTCCCACGGCGACATCGGTCTTGGCTATCAGCATATTGCCGCCCTCGTTATCGTCCAGCAGCCCGAAATAGTCGTCACTGACGTAGCAGTCGGTGGCACTGTATGAGTTCTCGCTCTCGTAGCACAGCAGGAAGTCGTCGGGCGAATAGCCTTTCCAGTCGTTGCTCAGCATCCGGTTGTCCCATGCGCCGTCGCCCAGCAGCAGCAGGTAGCGCGGCATGTCGGCTTCCGTCTCGGCACGGTCGTAGAGCATCTTCAGGTAGCGGCGATAGGCATTGGCATCGGGCGTGCCGCTGCTGAACTCGTTGAACAGTTCGTCGGCGGGCACGATGCGCACGCGCAGATTGTCCTTCTCCTCATGCAGTTTCTTCAGCCTCTCTGCCTGTGCTAAAAGCTTTTGCGTGGTGGGGATGATGATGACCATATCCACCGCCTCGTCGGCATGGTGGTCTTGATTGACGATGCCGTAGACCACTTCCGGTGTCGGGAACGTCGCCGTCAGGTCGGGGGCGCTGGCAGCCTCTTCGCTGTGCAGTGCAATGTAGTCTAAGCGCAGCGTGCTGTTGGTGCCGCCGGTATGGGTGACGGTGACGGTGTTGGTAGGGTTCAGGACGACGTGGAAGGTGCGCTGACTGGTGCGCATCGACTCGTATTTGCCCGACGGACTGATGCTGATGGTGCCGGCCTTCTCGCCGTTGATGGTGATGTCGGCGGTGGCACTGGTGCCCGTCGTGTAGGCCGACAGGGCCACGGTCACTTGTCCCGACAGCGTGTTGGCATTGGCCGTCACCGTGTAGTCGCGGCTGGTGCCTACGGTGAACGGATGGGCGTCGTACAGGTTGCGGCCGCCGTGATACCACGCGTAGTCGTCTACTTCGTACAGCGTGTTGTAGTCGTCGGCCGTCGGATAGGCCTGGGACTTGAACGTCGCTTCGTCTATGGTGTAGGGGTCTTCTTCGCTCTCGGTCAGGAAGTAGTATCCGTAGGCGGAATAGGGGTTGCGTATGCGGTTGTTGTTGCTGTCCCAGGTGACGGGACCGACGCCATAGAAGAGCCGTCGCCCACCCACGGTACAGGTCGGCACCTCTTGCAGGTCGTCCGTCTCTTTCAGATAATCTTCCGTCAGCTGTTCCGGCTGCAATGCTCCGCCATAGCCGTAGAGCTTGACTTTCGCCAGGTCGCTGAAGCCGGCCTGGCGCACGAGTTCCGGCGTCAGCTGGTAGATGCCGGTCCGGGGGACGCTGATTTTCACCCAGCGGCCTGTGCGGAGCACGGAGTGGTCGGCATATCGGCTTCCTGTCTCCGAAGCCCTCCTGACGGCAGTCTTTACCTTGGGCCTGGCAGTCACCTGCAGCATGAAGCTCACCAGTTTCTGGTACTGTCCGTCGCGACAGACTAATGGCACGAACGACGCCACCAGTTCTCCCTGCCTGCGCTCGACCCCGATGCCTTGTGCGATAGGAGGCTCGGCAGCCAAGGGGGTGTCCGTAATGGAATAGTAGCGCCGGATGTCGGCCTCGCTCATGGGGATGTACTCGGGATAGGCTATAGAGACCTGGTAGACGGAGTCGTCATAGTGGCGGCCCAGCGCTTGCCTATAGGTAAAGACGGGCAGCAGCGAGTCAATCCTGACTTGCTCGGCAGTCAGGTTGAAAAACTTCTGTGCGCTCGTCGTCAGACATATCAGCAACAGTCCTATACCTATAATATATCTCTTAGTCACTTACAGTTAAATTCCAATACTTTTCTCTCTTCCAGCCATCCTTCCAGGTGGTCGTCGATGCGGACGGGGCCTACGCCCACCGGCGTTCCCGTGAACAGCAGGTCGCCCGTCTTCAGGGTGAAGAACTGCGAGATGTAGGCTATCAGCTCGTCTATGCGGTAGAGCATGTCGCTCGCACAGCCCTCCTGCACCGTCCGCCCGTTGATGTCCAGACGGAAGTGCAGGGCCTGAATGTCCAGGAATTTCTCCTTCGCCACCCACTCGCCGACGGCCGCCGAGCCGTCGAAGCCTTTGCAGATTTCCCACGGCAGCCCGTTCTTGCGGGCCTCGCGCTGCCAGTCGCGCGCCGTAAAGTCGATGCCCACGGTCACGGCGTCGTAGTATCGGTGGGCAAAGCGCTCGGGGATGCTCTTGCCCAGCCGGCAGATTCTGACCACCAGTTCCGTCTCGTAGTCCACCTGCTCCGACCAGTCGGGGATGAAGAAGGGCTTGTGGTCCTTCAGCAGTGCCGAGTCGGCCTTGGTGAAAATCACGGGACGCTCTGGTTTATATAACGCACCATCCAGCTCTTTATTGTGCTGGATATAATTCATTCCTACAGCAAATATCTTCATAGTCCTTTCCGTTTTTATTCATATCTTGTACCGCCCCGCGTCGCCTCTCTGCCTCAGCGCCATGCGCCGCTGCGTGGGCGTCGTGTGATACTCCCGGCGCATGAAGATGCAGAAGTTGGTGTGCGAGCCCAGCCCCGAGCGGCGGGCCACCTCACCCATCGGCAGGTCCGTGTAGCGCAGCAGGTCGTCGGCCAGCCGCTTCTGGTAGGCCACGCGGAAGTCGGGCCCCGTCATGCCCGTCAGCGTGAAGATGAGCGCCTCCATGTCCTCCGTCCGCAGCCCGTAGATTTTGCAGAAGTCCTTCACCCGGTCCATGCCCTCGGCCAGCCGCCTGAGGTAGTGGTCCATCACCTCCACGCCCGTCGGCCGCAGGTTGCGCTCCAGCGCGTCGTAGTGCCTCACCCCCTCCTCGTCATACCGCCGCCGCGCCGTGAAGGGCGAGATATACAGCTGGTCCAGCGTCCACTGCGGCGTGCCCCGAAACTTCCTCGGCGGCCGTTTTTCCCATGAAAAATACGTCATACGCTTGTCTCTTTTGCTTGTTTTCGGTGCGAAGTTACACATTTTCCGCCACACCGCCAAGGATTTTTGCCATTATTTGCCATCTGGATTTTATCACGTCCCGAAAAGACATAAAACTATTGCCTCCGAGTTTTATGACCATTCGAGAGGGCATAAAATTGTTGCCACTACAATTTATCACCATTCGAGAGGGCATAAAATTGTTGCCACTACAATTTATCATCTCTCGGGAGGGCATAAAATTGTTGTCACCACATTTTATCACCTCTCGGGAGGCGATAAATTCCGCGCCACACATCAGCCTCCCCGACGCCGGATTTGCCCCTTCCGCGCCACACATCAGCCTCCCCGACGCCAAGGGGACAATGAATTTTTCTAAAAACTCAAATAAATTTTGGTTTTTTCCCCGCTTAGTAGTAACTTTGCGGCCAAATTCTAAAATGTTATGTCTATGAAAAAGTTTATCTTTGCTGCAATAGCCTGCGCATTGGTCGCTACTGGCTGCACGAAAGGCAACGCTGCCGTGACCGCCAGCGCGACGGAGGACAACAGCCAGTTCGTAACGCTGACGGACGCGATACCCGATGCCATACTCGAAATACGCTATTTCGGCACCTACAACTTCGTGGGCCAGCGCATCGACGGCTACGAACAGCCTACGGCACTGTTGACCAAAGCGGCTGCCGACTCGCTCAGAGCCGTCAGCGACGACGTGAAGTCACAAGGCTACCACCTGAAAATCTATGACGCCTACCGCCCGCAGAAGGCCGTAGACCACTTTGTGCGCTGGGCACAGGACGCCAGCGACACCAAGATGAAGCCCTACTTCTATCCCGACCTCGACAAGAGCGTGCTCTTCAAGCAGGATTATATCATGGAGAAGAGCGGCCACACGCGCGGCTCGACGGTTGACCTGACCCTGTTTGACATGCAGACGGAGAAGGAACTCGACATGGGCGGCACCTTCGACTGGTTCGGACCCGAGAGCCACCCCGACTTCTGCGGCAATCCCGACACGGGCGAATATACGGGCGACAACTCGAAGAGTCCCGCCCAGCCCAAGCGCAGCATTACTGCCGAGCAGTTCAAGAACCGGATGATTCTGCGCAAGGCGATGCTTGCCCACGGGTTCAAGCCCCTCGACAGCGAGTGGTGGCACTTCACCCTGGCCAACGAGCCCTTCCCGGACACGTATTTCACGTTTCCCGTCAAACAGAAATAATAAAGGAATCATAACACAACTATGGACATCAAGCAACTATACCAGCTATACCAGCAGCACCCCGTCATTACCACAGACTCGCGCAACTGTCCCGAGGGCAGCATCTTCCTCGCGCTGAAGGGAGCCTCGTTCGATGGCAACCAGTTTGCCCGGCAGGCACTGGAGAAGGGGTGCGCCTACGCCATCGTAGACGAGCCAGAACACAAGACGGACGAACGCATCATCCTCGTGGACGACTGTCTGCAGACGTTCAAGGACCTGGCCCGCGAGCACCGCCGCCAGTTCCAGCTGCCCGTCATAGGCATCACCGGCACCAACGGCAAGACCACGACCAAGGAACTGATACGCTCCGTGCTGGCCGAAGCATACGACGTGATGGCTACGGAGGGCAACTTCAACAACGACGTGGGTGTGCCCAAGACGCTGTTCCGCCTGAACGACAGCTACGACATAGCCGTGGTAGAGATGGGAGCCTCGCACCCCGGCGACATCAAGACGCTGGTGGAGACCAGCGAGCCCACCTGCGGACTGATTACCAACGTAGGACGCGCCCACCTGCAGGGCTTCGGCTCGTTTGAGGGCGTATGCAGGACGAAAGGCGAGCTGTACGACTTCCTGTTGGCCCACGACCGTCCCGTCTTCGTCAATCGCGACAACGAGTACCTGATGCAGATGATCAGCCAAAGACAAACGGCCAACGGACAAGCACCTGACGTCTACTACTACGGACAAAGCGACGCAGAGGACATCCTGATACGTGGCGAGGTGGTCAGATGCGACCCGTTCCTAACCTTCCGCTGGCGCGAACAGGACCATGATGCCCACTACCAGAGCGAATGGATGGAAGTGAAGACACACCTCATTGGTGCCTACAATCTGGACAACCTGCTGGCAGCCATCATCGTGGGCTACGTCAACAACGTCCCCTTCGAGCATATCAACCATGCACTGGAGAACTACGTCCCCACCAACAACCGCTCGCAGCTGACAAAGACAGCTAAGAACAGCCTCATCGTAGACGCCTACAATGCCAACCCGTCGAGCATGAAGGCCGCCATAGACAATTTCCGGCTCGTGGAGGCCCCCCACAAGATGGCCATCCTGGGCATGATGGGCGAGTTGGGCGACGTCTCACAAGAGGAGCACCGGAAAGTAGTCCGGATGCTGGAAGAAGCCCGCTTTGACGAAGTGTGGCTCGTGGGCGCCGAATTCCAGAAGGTCAACGCCCCCTTCCGCACCTTTGCCAACGTAGACGAAGCCAAACAGGAACTGGCACAGCACCAGCCCGAAGGCATGACCATCCTCATCAAGGGCAGCAACTCGACCCACCTGTACGAGCTGCCTCCCCTGCTGTAACCATAGGCAGAAGGATAAAGAACAAAGAAAGAGATGCTGTCTCACGACAACATCTCTTCTTACTATATAATAATACACGTATGTTAATCGTAACCAGAAAAGGGTTACGCATCTCCATCAAAACAGTTTTTCGGTTTCCGCCGCATCCTTACATCGAGGTTGCAGGGTGTCTGCCAATCGAAGGCTGGTCTTCTGACTTTGCTCCACTCCGAAGCGCCTTCTCGTCAATGCGACAATGGCTTGCGTGCTTCAGAGCCACAATGGAGCTCACAGCTGCGGGACAGTCGGGGATTTGCACCCCATTCCCAATTAATCGCCGTTAAGCGAACCTCCATGGGCATACTTCTGTATGCGACTGCAAAGGTAGCAACTTTCCATGAAACGACCAAATTTTCAGGCAAAAACCTTACAGCCCCTGATATTATAAATAATGTGGGTCAGTCGCTCCAAAGTTCCTGCAATACTTGCAGGCTCTTGAGTTCAGGGAATTGGGGAATATGCAGGCGATAGTAGGCCAGCAACACACTGACAATGCGGTTGCGCTCATGGCGCGACAGCCGATAGAGGTGCATCGTGGGAAAGTTCATACGCATGAGCAACTGGATGCGCTGTGCCTCCTCGGCAGGCAGGAAGTCACGATGGAGAGGCGCCGCCCCCGTAAAGCTGGCAGCCCGCAAATCGAAGACATAGCCCGGCCGATAGTCGTCCAAGTTAGGATAGAAGCCCAGGAATCGGGAGAGACGCATCAGGAACACCAGATGGAAATTGGCATACCCCTGCGAGGCCGCATCAAGCCATAGCATGGAGTCGCCGATAAACTTGAACAGCAACTCGTCCTGTTGCTCAGAGCGCAAGGCATAATAAAGGAACTCGGCAGAGAACAAGGCCAGCGCCAACTTGTCCGCCTGAAACGGTATAGAGGACCAGGCTGTCAGCAAACGGGCATCCTTCAGGCGCTGCAACTGTGCCCGCTGACGTTCCTCATAGGTAATTTCGAGCAGCGTCATAGGCTGGAAGTACTGCTTCTTCAGACGCGCCTTCTGCGTTTTGGGCAGCGTAGCTATCAGCGACACACGGCCGGCAGTCTTCGTGAACACGTCGACGATGACCCTGGTCTCACCATACTTCAGCGCATGGAGCACTATAGCTTCCGTATTTACCAACATGAGGGCAAAGTTACGAAATATAATCCACATTTCACATTTTTCTTCAAGAAAATTTGGTCAATTGGAAAAATTGACGTACCTTTGCACCCGCTTTAAGAAGGCTGGTCCCTTCGTCTATCGGTTAGGACGAGAGATTTTCATTCTCTAAAGAGGAGTTCGACTCTCCTAGGGACTACATTAAATCCGTCATCTGCACAGCCAAGTGCTACCATTTGATTGGAAAAGGTGGCGGAGGGCTCTTCGGAGTCCGCCCAGGGCAGTCTGTCAAGACGCAAGACCCATAAGCTTTAAGTACAACTAAACATTTAAAAAATTAAAAATTAAAATGGCAAACCACAAATCATCCCTGAAGAGAATTCGTCAGGACAAGAAAAAGGCAGAGCACAATCACTACTATGCAAAAACGATGCGCAATGCCGTTCGCAAGCTGCGTGCTATGACAAACAAGGAAGAGGCAACAGCCCTGTACCCCAAAGTACAGAAGATGCTGGACAAGTTGGCCAAGACCAACATCATCCACAAGAACAAGGCTGCCAACCTGAAGTCAAGTCTTGCTCAGCACATCAGCAAACTGGGATAAGAGAATTAACCCAATGCATAAAGAAGCCGTACTCCGTGAAAGAGTTCGGCTTTTATTTTTTATAAAAAATAAACACTTTTCTTTCGTTTAAGTTATTTTTTTTTCGTAATTTTGCATCCTATTAAGACCTACTAGTAAACAATGGCAGAAGAACTGAACAAAGCAAGTAATTACTCCGCGAGCAACATTCAGGTGCTCGAGGGCTTGGAAGCAGTGCGCAAGCGCCCTGCAATGTACATTGGCGACATTAGCGAAAAAGGATTGCACCACCTCGTCAACGAGACTGTCGACAACTCTATCGACGAAGCGATGGCGGGCTACTGCACCCATATTGAAGTAACGATTAACGAAGACAACTCCATCACCGTACAAGACAACGGCCGTGGTATTCCCGTTGACGAGCACGAGAAGATGCACAAGTCAGCCCTGGAAGTCGTTATGACTGTCCTGCACGCAGGCGGTAAGTTCGACAAGGGCTCGTACAAAGTGTCCGGTGGTCTGCACGGTGTGGGTGTGAGTTGTGTGAACGCACTGTCTACACACATGATGTCACAAGTGTTCCGCAACGGCCACATCTACCAGCAGGAGTACGAGAAGGGCAAGCCCCTGTACGATGTCAAGATTGTGGGTGACACCGACAAGACGGGTACACGCCAGCAGTTCTGGCCCGACGCCACCATCTTTACGACTACAGAATACAAATACGACATCATTGCACGTCGTATGCGCGAACTGGCCTATCTGAACGCCGGCATCACCATTACGCTGACCGACCTGCGTCCGGACGAGGAAGGCAACCTGAAGGAGCCCGAGGTCTTCCACGCCAAGGAGGGACTGAAGGAATTTGTGCGCTACGTGGACCGTCACCGTCAGTCCATCATCGGCGACCCCATCTGTCTCAAAACCGAGAAGGACGGTGTTCCCATTGAGGTGGCCCTGCTGTATAACAGCGACTACTCAGAGAACATCCACTCATACGTCAACAACATCAACACCATCGAAGGCGGTACCCACTTGACCGGTTTCCGCATTGCCCTGGCCCGTACGCTGAAGAAGTATGCCGACGAGGACGACCAGTTGCGCAAGCAGATTGAGAAGGCCAAGATTGAGGTGGCCCAAGATGACTTCCGCGAGGGCCTGACAGCCATCATCTCCGTGAAGGTGGCAGAACCCCAGTTCGAGGGTCAGACCAAGACCAAGCTGGGTAACTCGGAGGTCAACGGTGCCGTACAGAAGGCTGTTGGTGAAGCCATGACCAACTTTCTGGAGGAACACCCGAAGGAGGCTCATACCATTTGCGAGAAGGTCATCCTCGCCGCCACAGCACGTATCGCAGCCCGCAAGGCCCGCGAGAGTGTGCAGCGCAAGAACCCCATGACGGGTGGCGGACTGCCCGGCAAACTGGCAGACTGCTCCAACAAAGACCCGAAGGAATGTGAAATCTTCCTCGTCGAGGGTGACTCGGCAGGCGGTTCAGCCAAGCAGGGCCGCGACCGTCACTTCCAGGCCATCCTGCCGTTGCGCGGTAAGATTCTGAACGTAGAAAAGGTACAGTGGCACCGTGTGTTCGAGGCCGAGTCCGTCATGAACATCATCCAGTCCATCGGTGTCCGCTTCGGTGTGGACGGAGAGGACTCCAAGGAAGCCAATGTCGACAAGCTGCGCTATGACAAGATTATCATCATGACCGATGCCGATGTTGATGGTTCACACATTGACACGCTCATCATGACGCTCTTCTACCGTTTCATGCCGAAGGTCATTCAGGAGGGGCACCTCTACATCGCCACTCCACCTCTTTATAAATGTACTTATAAGAAGTTCTCGGAATACTGCTATACCGACCAGCAACGCCAGGCCTTCATTGACAAGTACGTAGACGGTGACGAGAATGCCTCAGCCCTGCACACCCAACGTTACAAAGGTCTTGGTGAGATGAACCCCGAGCAGTTGTGGGAGACAACCATGAATCCGGAGAACCGCCTGCTGAAACAGGTCACCATCGAGAATGCTGCCGAGGCAGACGAAATATTCTCCATGCTGATGGGCGACGACGTAGAGCCGCGAAGACAATTCATCGAAAAGAATGCGACCTATGCGAATATCGATGCATAACATACTGAAAGGAGAATCACGGTGGTTCTCCTTTTTTATTCTTAGCCTGACGACGGCAATGGCAACAGCACAGAAGCAGCTGCCCATGCGGCTATGGTATGACCAACCGGCCCGGTATTTCGAAGAGTCGCTGCCCATTGGCAACGGCAAGTTGGGCGCATTGGTCTATGGCGGTACAGATACCTGTCTGATTCACCTGAACGACATCACACTGTGGACAGGCAACCCCGTTGACCAGAACGAAGGTGCCGGAGCAGCCAAATGGATACCAGAAATCCGCAAGGCCCTCTTTGCCGAGGACTACGCCCGTGCAGACTCTCTGCAACTGCACGTAGAAGGACATAACTCACAGTTCTATCAGCCTTTGGGTTCGCTGCACATCATAGACCATAACAAAGGAGCCGTAAGCCAATATCGGCGAGTGCTCGACCTGGACAGCGCACTGGTGAGTGACGGCTATACACGTGGCGGCAACACCTTCACCAGAGAGTATATGGCCTCCAATCCCGACAAGTTCATCGCCATTCGACTGCGAGGCAACATCAACTGCCAGCTTGCCCTGTCGTCACAAGTTCCTCACCAGGTGAAAAGTGGCAACAACCAGCTCACCATGACGGGCCATGCCACTGGCGACCCCTTGGAAAGCATTCACTTCTGCACCATGCTGCGAGTGAAGACAGACGGAACAGTCACCGCTGCCGACTCCACGCTGACCATCAGGAATGCCAAGGAAGCCGTCATCTATCTGGTCAACGAAACCAGTTTCAACGGATATGACAAGCACCCCGTCCGCGAAGGCGCATCCTATCTGGAAAAAGCTACAGACGCCATCTGGCACACTCAGAATGTCACCTACGACGAAGTACGCCAGCGCCATATTGCCGACTACCAGCACTTCTACAACCGTGTCCGCCTCCAGTTAGGTACGTTGTCAGATGGCAACAAGAAACAGGACGTACCCACTAACCGCCTGCTCAAGGAGCACTCAGACGACCGCTATCTGGAAACGCTCTATTTCCAGTATGGCCGCTACCTGCTCATTGCGTGCTCGCGGACCAAGGGCGTACCTGCCAACCTGCAGGGCCTGTGGACCCCCTACCTGTGGTCTCCCTGGCGCGGCAACTACACCATGAACATCAATCTGGAAGAGAACTACTGGCCTGCCTTTACAGCCAATTTGGCAGAGATGGCAGAGCCGTTGGACGACTTCGTCCGTGCGTTGGCAGAGAACGGCCAGCATACCGCCCGTAACTTCTACGGCATCCAACAAGGCTGGTGCGCCAGCCACAACAGCGACCTGTGGGCCATGACCAATCCCGTGGGAGAGAACAAGGAGAGCCCTATGTGGAGCTGCTGGAACATGGGAGGCGCCTGGCTGGTCACTACCCTATGGGAACGCTACCTGTTCACTCAGGACAAACAGTATCTGAAGAATGTGGCATACCCGCTGATGAAAGGTGCTGCCGACTTCTGTCTGGCCTGGCTGATAGACAATCCCAAGCAGCCTGGTGAACTCATCACCGCCCCTTCGACATCGCCTGAAAACGAATACATCACGGATAAAGGCTATCAAGGAGTCACGTGCTATGGTGGCACTGCTGACCTCGCCATCATCCGCGGGCTGCTGATGGACGTCTGTGCAGCAGAGGCCGTCTGTGGCAATGATATAGCCGCCTACAGGACAGCATTAGAACGGTTGCGGCCCTACACCATCGGAAAGGACGGCGACCTGAACGAGTGGTATCACGACTGGCAGGACAAAGACCCCAAGCACCGTCACCAGAGCCACCTCATCGGTCTCTACCCCGGGCACCATCTGACACAGCCCGACCTGCAGAAAGCGGCCGAGCAGACACTCGTCCAGAAAGGGGACGAGACTACGGGCTGGTCTACAGGCTGGCGCATCAACCTGTGGGCACGGCTGCACAACGGCGAGAAAGCCTACCAAATCTATCGCAAGCTGCTGACCTTCACCGACGCACAGGACGACCAACGTCCTGGCACCCGTCACGCCGGAGGCACCTATGCCAACCTGTTCGATGCCCACCCACCCTTCCAGATTGACGGTAACTTCGGAGGTACGGCAGGGGTCTGCGAGATGCTGATGCAGTCGGACGGCGAAACCATTGAACTGCTGCCCGCACTACCCAAGGAGTGGAGCGACGGCAGCGTCAGCGGACTCTGTGCCCGTGGCGGCTACGAAGTCAGCTTCGACTGGAAGGACGGCAAAGTATGCACTGCGACTATCAAAGCCAAGAAATCGGGTATCATCACCCTATCCTATCATCATCAATCCAAGAAAGTGAAAATAAAGGCAGGTCAGACACTGCCTATCAAACTATGGTAAAAAGCAACTATCAGAAAAACATTACAGACGCCAGCCTGGAACAAGCTAAGCAATGGGGCAATGCGGAATACATGGAAGACGGTCTGGTACTGACAGACCGTATTGCCGATGCTCCCATTCCCAGCGACCCTACACGACTGAACTTCATCATGATGGCACTCTGCAAAAAAGGGCGCGCACAATACAGCATCGACACACGCGAGCAGACCGTCAAACCGGGCGACCTGCTGTTCATCTCTGAGAGGCATATCGTTGACAACTACATGGCCTCGCCCGACTTCGAGTGTATGTGCATCATGCTCTCCACCGACTTCTATCACGGGTTCATCCAAAACGTCAAGAATGTCTCGTCACTGCTCATCTTCTCGACCAACAATCCCGTCGTTCCTCTCACGCCCATGGAGATACAGACCTTTTCAAACTACTTCCAAACCATTCGGGAGAAGATGACAGACAAATACCACCATTTCCGCAAGGAACTGGTGAACGCCCTGCTACTGGCCATGTTCTACGACATGAGCAACGTCATCTGGCGAGTAGAACAGAAAGAGACGCAGTCATACACCCGTGCGGAAGCCTTTTTTGCCCAATTCATCCGGCTCTTGGAAAAACATTTCCGTACGGAACGGCGTGTAAAATGGTATGCAGAACGGCTGTGCATCACGCCCAAGTACCTCGCAGAGGTCGTCAAGATTGTAAGCCAACGCACCCCCAACGAATGGATAGACAAGTACGTCATACTGGAAGCACGTGTGCTGCTGAAAAACTCTACCAAGAGCATCAAGGAGATTACCGACGAGCTGTGTTTTCCCAACCAGTCGTTCTTTGGCAAATACTTCAAGGAGCACGTTGGTGTCAGTCCTTCTGACTATCGAAAAGCTTAGCTACTTCGCAAAGCTCCTCGTACCACTCCTGACCAAAACGGCGAATCAGCGGTTCTTTCAGGAACTGATAGACGGGAAGGCCCAGTGCCTTCCCTTTTTCGACGGCATCTTTACAGACCACCCACTTATTGTAATTCAAGCCTACCAGACCATTGCCGAAATTTTTCTCGCGGATGGGATAGAGTGCACAGCTGATGGGTTTGCAGAATCTGGTCTTTCCTTTGCGATAAGCCCGTTCCAAGGCACATAGGCAGTTGTCGCCCTCATAGCAAGTGAAGACACAATCCTTACCCCGCACGATGCTTGTCACCAAATCGCCGTCCTTGTCGGTATAGGCTACGCCTTGATGGTCTATGACGCTCTGTGCACTGGCACTGAGGTCTGACCATACCGTGTCCAGCGCTTCCTCTATGCCTGCTATCTCGTCCATCGTCACCGGGGCACCGGCATCACCCTCTACACAGCAGATGCCTTTGCACTTCTCATAGTCACAGCAGAAGCACTCTGTCAGTATCTCTGATGAAATCAGCACACCGCCGACTTCCATGATGGGAGGAACTTTATTCATTGAAACTTTGACTCATAAACGATGGAACTACCACTGAATGGGAGAGATGCCGTTTTCTTGCAAATATGCATTACAGCGCGAGAACTGATGCTGGCCGAACCAGCCGCCACGATTGGCAGAGAGCGGAGACGGGTGAACAGACTCCAGTACGAGATTCTTCGTCTTGTCAATCATATATGCCTTGCCTCGCGCGTAGCCGCCCCACAGCATATAGACCAGATGCTCCCGTTCGGTAGCCAAAGCACGGATGGCCGCATCAGTAAACTGTTGCCAGCCCAGTGTCGAATGGCTGTTGGCCTGATGGGCACGTACGGTCAGCGTGGCATTGAGCAGCAATACCCCCTGTTCGGCCCAGCGCGTCAGATTACCTGTCTGAGGAATGGGCGTGCCCAGATCATCCTGAATCTCCTTGAAGATATTTTGCAGAGACGGTGGAAACTGCACCCCGTCCTGTACCGAGAAACTCAGGCCGTGAGCCTGCCCCGGCTCATGGTAAGGGTCTTGTCCGATGATGACCACCTTCACCTGGTCAAAGGGACACAAGTTGAAAGCATTGAAGATGAGTTTTCCTGGTGGGAAGCAAGTGCCTACAATATACTCCTGCCTGACGGCATCCGTCAACTGCTGAAAGTAAGGTTTCTCAAATTCTCCCTGCAGATGTTCCTTCCACGAGGTCTCTATTTGTACATTTGACATAACTTTTCTGTTTTTGCTTGCAAAAGTACAAAAAAAATAGTATCTTTGCAAGCAAAATGTTTTAAATCGTACATCTATGAGGTTATTCAAGAGCAAAGACAAGGGCCCCTATCCCAAATCATTTGCCAAACGACTCACCAGACGCATCATGGTGACGCTGTTCATCACCATGAGTGTCGTGTCACTCATCATCTACGGCATTGCCTGGATTATAGTCATGGGCAATGCCATCGTGCTGAGCGATTCCATACTAACCAACAAGTTGCAGCCCACCGAGAAGAAACTGACGGAGGTTTACACCGCTGCGGTCAACACCGTGCCCGACATTGAGAACAGTCTGAACCGCCCGGACCGTCTGCTCAGCATCATGAAGCACATCGTGGAGCTCAATCCCAGCGTGCGCAGCTGCGGCCTGAGCTTCCGCGAGAACTACTACGCCGACAAGGGCCGCTGGTTCTGCCCGTATGCCATCCGGAGCGACAGCAACAGCACCGTGGTCAACACGCAGACGCTGGACGGCAAGACCAACGACTACCTCAGGGCCGAATGGTTCCAGAAGGCACTGAAGTCGAAGGAGGGGCACTGGTCGAAACCCTTCTTCACGGGCCAGCACAAGGACACTGCCTTGGTGGCCTACCTCATTCCTATCCGCGACGGGCGCGACAGCACGGTTGCAGTGCTGGGTGTCGACGTGCTGATGAGCCAGTTGTTCCCGTCCGCCAGCATTGAGAACTACTCAGACTCTGCCGGCAAGTGGGCTGCCGAGAAGGAAATCTACTTCTTCGCCATTGACTCGACTGGAACCTATCTGCGCCACCCCGACCGGACGCGTGTAGTCCGGAAAAACATCTTCGACTACGCCACAGACAGCACGACGGCCTACGGCAGGCTGGCAAATGCCATGACAGCCAGCGGCAAGAAGGGCAAATACATCAGTACGGACGACGACGAGCTGATGGTGGAGGGCGAAGAGGTGTATGTCAGCTACGAGCCCGTAGAGCACACCCCGTGGACGATGGCGCTGGTCATCCCGAGCTTCTTCATCAACGTCTTCACCTGGATGTTGGGCGGCTTCCTCCTGTTCTTCATCCTCTTGGGCCTCATTGTCGTCTACTTTGCCGGCCGGCGGGGCATCAAAAAAGTGTCGAAGCCCCTCAATCAGCTGGCTGCGTCGGCTGACGAGGTGGCCAAGGGACACTTCGACACGCCGCTGCCCCTGATGAAGCACCGCGACGAGATTCACCAACTGCGCGACTCGTTTGAAAATATGCAACACTCGCTCACCAAGTACATCGAGGAGTTGAAAACCACCACGGCACAGAAAGCGTCCATCGAGAGCGAGCTCAACATTGCCCACGACATCCAGATGTCCATGCTGCCCAAGACATTTCCACCCTATCCGGAGCGCACCGACATCGACATCTACGGCTCACTGACCCCGGCAAAGGGCGTCGGTGGCGATTTGTTCGACTTTCACATCCGCGACGAGAAACTGTTCTTCTGCATCGGCGACGTGTCGGGCAAAGGTGTCCCCGCCTCGCTCTACATGGCGGTCACACGGTCGTTGTTCCGCAACGTGTCCACCTACGCGTCCCAGCCATCCGACATTGTGAAGGCCCTGAACAACGCGCAGGCCGAAGGCAACGAAACGAATATGTTTGTCACGCTCTTCGTCGGCGTGCTGGACCTTTCGAGCGGGCTGCTCACCTACTGCAACGCCGGCCACGACGCTCCGCTGCTGGTCGGCCGCGGCGTGGACTTGGTGCCGTGCGACGCTAATCTGCCCATCGGTGTCCTTGCCGACTTCAACTTCACGCAACAGGAGCTCCTCATAGCCCCCGGAACTACCATTTTCCTCTTTACCGACGGTCTGAACGAGGCCGAGAACACGGAGCACGCCCAGTTTGGCGACGAGCGCATCTGGGACACGGCAACAAGCGTGCTGTCCGAAGGCAGGAACCAGCCCCGGAGCATCATCGAGGTCATGACGAATCAGGTACACCGGTTTGTGGGCGATGCCGAACAGAGTGACGACCTGACCATGTTAGCCATACAGTATAAAGGTAAAAAAGTAAAAGACAAGAAATAATGGAGACCATCAACGATTTTTTCCAACTGGTCAGCTCCTTCCTTTGGGGCTGGCCGATGATTATACTGCTGTTGGGAACTCATGTGTTTCTTACCTTCCGTCTGCGCATCCCCCAGCGCAAGCTTTTGACCGGCATCAAGCTCTCTGTCAAGAGAGACAACCAGGCAGAAGGCGATGTCAGCCAGTTTGGTGCGCTGGCAACAGCACTGGCTGCCACCATCGGCACCGGCAATATCGTCGGTGTTGCCACCGCTGTAGCACTGGGTGGTCCCGGAGCCGTTCTGTGGTGCTGGCTGACGGGCATCTTCGGTATGTCGACAAAATATGCTGAAGGACTGCTGGCTGTGAAATATCGTGTCAAGGCCGACAACGGACAGATGTATGGTGGCCCCATGTATGCCTTGGAGCGCGGACTTAACATGCACTGGCTGGCCATTTTGTTTGCCGTCTTTACGGCACTGGCATCGTTCGGCATCGGCTGTACGGTGCAGGCCAACAGTATCGCCCTGCTGGCCAGCGAGACTTTCGGCATTCCCACATGGGGTGTGGGCATCTTTATCTGCATACTCACCGCATCCGTCATCCTGGGAGGCGTCAGGGCCATCGCCCGTGTCTGCACTGTGCTGGTACCCTTCATGGCCGTTCTCTATGTCTTGGGCTGTATTGTCATCCTCTGTATGAATAGCGCCTATGTGTGGCCGGCCTTAGAGTTGATTGTGCGCTCTGCCTTCAACCCCTCGGCAGCCGGTGGAGGTTTCGTAGGAGCTACAGTCATGATGGCAGCCCGCTATGGTATTGCCCGCGGATTGTTCTCCAACGAGAGCGGCATGGGTTCGGCACCTATTGTCGCTGCAGCGGCCAAGACACGCAACCCAGTCCGTCAGGCACTGGTCAGTAGCACGGGAACCTTCTGGGACACTGTCATCATCTGTGCCCTGACAGGTATGGTACTCGTGTCAAGCATCCTCGCCTACCCTGACATTACCTATGCAGACGGAGCAGCCCTGACCAAGGTCGCTTTCTCGAAGATTCCGTACATCGGTGCACCGTTGCTGACCTTCGGCATCCTGACCTTTGCCTTCAGCACCATCCTCGGATGGAGCTATTATGGCGAGTCGGCCGTCAACTACATCGAGGGACGCCGCATCAACCGTTTCTACCGCATTCTCTATATCGTTGCTTTGTTTTTCGGCAGCATCATCAATCTGGACATCATCTGGAACATTGCCGACTGCATGAATGCCCTGATGGCCATCCCTAATCTGGTGTGCTTGTTGCTGCTAAGCAAAGTGGTTGTCCAAGAGACCAACAAATATCTCTGGGGCAACCACTTGGATGACGAGATGGAGGAACTTTAGTCCTGTATCAGGCACTCACCCGTCATGTCGGCAGGCTGTTCCAGTCCCATGATGTGGAGAATAGAGGGAGCCACGTCGGCCAGACGACCGTCCTTTACCGTAGCCGAGTTGTTGTTGGTAACATAGATGAAGGGTACGGGGTTCAGCGAGTGAGCCGTGTTCGGCGTACCGTCGGGGTTAATGGCATTGTCGGCATTTCCGTGGTCGGCAATGATGATGGCCTCGTAGTCATTAGCCTTGGCAGCCTCAATCACTTCCTTCACGCAGTTGTCGACGGCCCATACGGCCTTGGCAATGGCGTTATACACACCCGTGTGACCCACCATGTCGCCGTTGGCGAAGTTGACCACGATGAAGTCGTACTTGTTCTCGTTGATGGCAGCCACCAGTTTGTCCTTCACCTCGTATGCCGACATCTCAGGCTTCAGGTCGTAGGTAGCCACCTTCGGCGAGGGTACCAAGATGCGGTCCTCACCCTCGAAGGGAGCTTCGCGACCACCATTGAAGAAGAAGGTCACGTGTGCATACTTCTCCGTCTCGGCAGTGTGCAGCTGTTTCTTTCCCTGACGACTCAGATACTCGCCCAGTGTGTCCTCTACATTCTCCTTGGGGAACAGGATGTGTACGCCCTGGAACGAAGCGTCATACGGAGTCATGCAGTAGTACTGCAGGTTGGGAATGGTCTTCATGCCCTCGGCCTCCATGTCCTGCTGTGTCAGCACGATGGTCAGTTCCTTGGCACGGTCATTACGGAAGTTGATGAAGATGATGACATCACCCTCCTCTATCAGACCGTTGACACTGGTATTGTGAATGGGCTTGACGAACTCGTCCGTCACGCCCTCGTCGTACGACTCCTGCATGGCCTGCACCATGTCGGCACTCTGCTTGCCCTCACCCTTGACCAACAGGTCGTAGGCTTCCTTGACGCGCTCCCAGCGCTTGTCGCGGTCCATGGCATAGAAGCGGCCTACAATGGAGGCTATGGCAGCGTCGTTCTTCTGACACTCCTGCTGCACCTGCTCAATGAAGCCCTTACCACTCTTGGGGTCGGTGTCACGACCGTCCATGAAGCAGTGCACAAAGGTCTGGTTCTTCAGCCCGTAGTGCTTGCCCACCTCAATCAGTTTGAACAGGTGGTCCAGGCTTGAGTGTACGCCACCATCCGAGCAGAGGCCCATCAGATGCAGTTTCTTATTGTTCTCCTTGGCATAGGTGTAGGCAGCTTTCACCTGCGGATTCTCTACTATCGAGTTGTCCTTGCAGGCGCGATTAATCTTCACCAGGTCCTGATATACGATGCGTCCGGCACCGATGTTGAGGTGACCGACCTCCGAGTTACCCATCTGTCCGTCGGGCAGACCTACGTCCTCACCGCTGGCCTGCAGCTGCGAGTGAGCCGATGTTGCTGTCAACAAATCCAGGTAAGGTGTCGGCGTATTGTAGATGACGTCACCCTTGCCGTGCTTTCCGATTCCCCATCCGTCGAGAATCATGAGTAATGCTTTCTTTGCCATAATCTTAATTACTTAATAGTCTATTTTTAAATTTGGCTGCAAAGGTACTGTAAATCACGCGGAATACAAAATAAAAATGAAAAAAGTGTGTTAAAAGCATATACCTTTCCTATTTTTTTCGTATCTTCGCACGCAGAATTAAAGACTATCTCTATAATTATTATGGGAAAAAAAACCAGAAACTCCTTTATTGTTTCGAAAGCACTTAGGACTTTTGTCACGGCAGCAGTGCTGACAGCTGCCGCCTCACAGGTGGCTCACACCGCCGACTCTATGATTGTCGGTCACGTTGTCGGCCAGGATGCCGTCTCAGCCATCAATCTCGTATTGCCACTGGTTGAAGTCCTCAACTGCATGGCCTTCCTCATCTGTTTCGGTGCCAACGCCATGTGCGCTCAGGCTATCGGCAGCAACGACTTGGACAAGGTCGCCCGCACGTTTACTTCCACCCTGCTGACCGTCATGACGTTAGGACTGGCAGTATCGCTGGCCATTGCCCTGTTCAGCACCCAGATTGTGACAGCTATTTCCGAAGAGCCCCGTCTGAACGGAATGGCCTACGACTATATCCATACCTATGCCTTAGGCGGCTGGTTGCAGATGCTGTCTTACGGCATGTGCCTCTTCGTAGCCACCGACGGCCGTCCCCGCATGGTGACGCTGGCGGTGGTCGGCGGTGCGGTGATGAACGCCGTGACGGACATAGTGTGCATCGTGTGGCTGGGCATGGGCGTCGAGGGTGCGGCATTAGGGTCGCTGTCGATGTTCACGATTAACATCCTGATATTGGGCTGGTATCTGAGCCGTCCCGGCAGTTCGTACCGGCTGAAGTGGCCGGGCGCGGAGTGGTTCAGCATCTTCTTCAAGCAGATTAAGGAGGGCGCACCGGTGACGGTGAGCAACTCGCTGATGGCGTTGACCATTCTGTTGGTCAACGACATCGTGCTGAGGTACATCGGGGCGGACGGACTCTTCATCTGGTCGGTATGTCTGCAGATGCTGCTCATCTGCTACGTGTTCGTGGACGGTGTGCTGGAGTCGATGTTCGCCATCGGCGGCGTGCTGATGGGCGAACGGGATTTGCACGGGCTGGAGATATTAGTGCGACAGGCGCTGATTGTCATTTCGTCGATGGTGGCGGTGGTCATCGTGGTGATGTACGTGCCGAACTTGGTGGGATTCCTGTTCGGAGTGGAGCCCGGCACGACGATAGCGGCCGAGCTGAACCGTGTGTTGCGCATTTTTGCATTGATGCTCATTCCGTTCGCCTTGTCGCAGGTGTTGCTGAGTGCATATCAGATACTGGGCCACGAACGGTCGAGCGTGCTGACGGCGACGGGCCAGACGGTGGCGATAGTAGCCGTTGTGTGGGCCGTGGCCGAGCTGGAGGGCGTCGAATTGTGGTGGGGCTTTGCGGCGGCGTGCGTCATGGTGCTGCTGTTCCAGTTGGGCTACACGTCGGTGCGCAGCCGCATGGCGCGTGGGGCCATCTCGGCGGTGACGATGATTCCGCACGAGGCGGCCGGCTACACGTTTGACCACTCGGTGAAGTACGTGCTGGACGATGTGTATAGTGCGCTGAACGATGTGGACGCCTTCCTGAAGTCGGCCGGAGTGTCGCGGGCTACGCGCTTCGATGTCAACTTGTGCTGTGAGGAACTGATGACCAATGTGGCACAGCACTCGCAGGGCAGGGTGGTGAACAAGACGTTCGACTTGCACATCCACGTGAACGAGGAGGGTGTCTTCGTGACCATCAAGGATGCTGGGCGTCCGTTCGACCCCATCAAGACGGGAAAGATGGCCGACAGCCACATCGGGATGGCGGGCCACGAGCACCTGGGACTGCGACTGGTAACCAACATCATTCCAGACATCACCTATAAGTATATGTACGGACAGAACACCGTATTCATCTGGAAAAAGAACTAAGTAATTCCAGACTGCACTCCAAAACTTTTTCGTGTGCACTCAAAAAAATTCTTGAGTGCACACGAAAAAATTTTCCCTCCACACTCTGACCAGCGGTCAGAGAAGGAAATGCCCGCTGTGACAGCGTGCTTGTTTGTATATTTCATTATTTGGAGGGGAGGTGCTCATGGTTAAATCGTGGCATATCCCCGTTTTTTCGTGCTGTGAGATTACTTAAAACACGAGTCCAATTACTCCGGTGGGAGAATTTGTTTTCAGTTTATAGAGGAAATATACGAAATAATTCGTAACTTTGCAAACTGAAATTATAATTGAAAACAAAGATGTACGATATTCAAAAAGTACGTGAGGACTTCCCCATCCTGTCCCGTCAGGTGTATGGCAGGCCATTGGTCTACCTGGACAACGCCGCCACTACACAAAAGCCGTTGTGTGTACTGGATGCCATGCGCGAGGAATACCTGAATGTGAATGCCAACGTCCACCGTGGCGTTCACTACCTGTCGCAGCAGGCCACTGACCTGCATGAGGCAGCCCGCGAATGTGTCCGGCAATTCGTCAATGCCAGGAAGACGGAAGAGATAGTCTTCACCCGTGGCACTACAGAAGCTATCAACCTCATCGCCTCTTCGTTCTGTGAGTCGCAAATGAAAGAGGGTGACGAAGTGCTGGTGAGCGACATGGAGCACCACTCTAACATTGTCCCCTGGCAACTGCAGGCACAGCGCAAAGGCATTGTCGTCCGCCACTTGCCCATCAGCGACCGGGGTGAGCTGACTCTCGGAGAAATAGACCGTTACATAACGGAAAAGACCAAAATCATCAGCATTGCCCACGTCAGCAACGTATTGGGAACCATCAATGACGTGAAGTTTATTGTACGGAAAGCCCACGAGCACGGAATACCCGTCATGGTAGACGCAGCACAAAGTGCCCCCCACATGAAAATTGACGTTCAACAGTTGGACTGCGACTTCCTCGCCTTCAGCGGGCATAAGATGTATGGTCCCACTGGCATAGGCGTGCTGTACGGCAAGGAGCACTGGCTGGAGAAACTGCCTCCTTATCAAGGTGGTGGTGAGATGATAGACAAGGTATCATGGGAGCGAACCACATTCGAGCGGCTGCCCTTCAAGTTTGAAGCCGGCACCCCTGACTATGTAGCCACTCACGGTTTGGCAACTGCCATCAACTATCTGAACGCCATAGGTCTTGAAGCCATCGAAGCCCATGAGCAAGACCTTACGCGCTACTGCATGGAGCGACTCAAAACCATCGATGGAATCAGGATTTTTGGTGAGTCAGAGCACAAAGACGCGGTAGTTTCCTTCTTGGTGGGCGACATTCACCATTTAGACATGGGCACGCTGCTCGACCGTCTCGGAATTGCCGTTCGTACCGGACACCATTGTGCCCAACCCTTGATGGACCGTCTGGACATTACAGGAACGGTTCGCGCGTCTTTTGCCCTTTATAACACCCGCGAGGAAATTGACATCCTCACCGCAGGCATTCGCCGCGTCAGCCAGATGTTCTAACTTTTACTACGAAGAAAGATGCTGGAAAGTCATTACTATCAAGGAAAAATAGAGGCTGGCTGTGACGAGGCAGGCCGAGGATGTCTGGCAGGCAGCGTATATGCTGCTGCCGTCATCTTCCCTGAAAACTATCAGAACGCAGAGCTAAACGACTCGAAACAACTGACGGACAAGCGCCGCAAACAGCTACGTGAAATCATCGAACATGACGCCATTGCCTGGGCTGTAGGCGTCGTTACACCCGAAGAAATCGACAAGATGAACATTCTGAACGCCTCCATACTGGCCATGCACCGTGCTTTGGACCAGCTGGAAGTCCGCCCCGAGGCCATCATTGTAGACGGCAACCGGTTTAAGCCTTACCGAAACCTGCCTCATACTACCATCGTAAAGGGTGATGGAAAATACCTCAGCATTGCCGCAGCATCCATCCTGGCCAAGACCTATCGCGATGACTATATGGACCAGTTGGCCCAGACCTATCCCCAATACGACTGGCTGTCGAACAAAGGCTATCCCACCAAAAAACATCGTGAGGCCATCCGTAAGTACGGAATCACCCCATTCCACAGAAAGACCTTCAACATGCTGGGCGACGGCCAACTAGATATTTTTACAGATAGGGAACCTCTGGACGGCAAAGGCAGCAAATAGTTACCAAGTATCACGATTACACTATGTTAGTCTGAGTTAAAGGCAATTTTACGTAATGCCGTAGTGGCCGCAGGAGCCGTTGTCAGCAAGGATGTTTTACCACTCTTTGCAATTTTTATGCTGTTTCTTCGGTCAAAACATTTGGTTAGATGGATTTTTTTTCTTAATTTTGCACCGTTCGTAACGGAGCATGATGATTAAGAATAAACAGCTGGTAAGAAGCAAAATATCATTTATGAAGCTTTTATTTTATTTGCCCGTACTGACGATGCTGCTCACGGCATGTATCAAGGACGAGCCGCGGAACATGGAGTGCGACATAGTTGAAGCATGGGTTGAGGGCGACGACCTGGCTCAGCACTTCAGTCAGGTTACCGATATGCGTATCAGCGACATACCCTCAAGTTCCGAACAAGTGACATTTACCATCCGGCGGCGTACGACACTGCCGCCAATAGCCGTACACTTCAAGCTGACGCCGGGTGCAACGGTATCGCCCGCCAATGGCAGCGTGCAAGACTTCAGAAACGGTCCCGTGGTCTATACCGTGACCTCTGAGGACGGACAGTGGAACCGCAGCTATACGGTAGATTTCCGGGAGACTGTGCTGCCCAGCAACAGATATGATTTCGAGGACTTCGAACTGAGCAGCAACGGCAGATTCTATGTGTGGTATTACAAGGACGATGACGGAACGAAGAGCAACATCTGGGCGTCGGGCAACGAGGGCTTCATAATAGCCAAGCCCAATGCTCCCAGCATGGACTATCCCACCGTGCCCGACGCTGACGGCTATGACGGCTACTGCATCCGGCTGACCACACGCTCGACGGGCAACTGGGGCAAGACGTTCCGTAAGCCCATTGCCGCCGGCAACTTCTTCCTGGGAACCTTCAATACCGATTCTGCGTTAACCAACACGCTGAAGACGACCAACATGGGCATCCCCTATACCAAGGAACCAATAAAGGTGACGGGCTACTACAAATACCAGCCGGGCGAGGTGTTCACCGACAAAGACTTCAAGGAGATTTCCATACGCATCGACGAGCCGGCCATCTATGCCGTGCTCTATCTCAACCACGACGCGCAAGGCAACGAGGTGATGCTTCACGGCGACGATGTGCGTACCAGTCCCTACATCGTGCGTGAGGCAGAGGTGGCAGCCCTGCCCGCCACCGACCAGTGGCAGCCCTTCGAGATGGCCTTTGAGGGTTCTACGCCCATCGATGCCGACTTGCTGGCCAACCGTGGCTACAACCTGGCCCTTGTGTTCTCGTCGAGCAAGACGGGCGACACCTTCGAGGGTTCCGTAGGCAGTACCCTATATATAGATAAGGTGGAGGTTACATTTAGAGATGAAAAGTAAGAACGGATGAAAAGGATATTACCAATACTCCTCAGCCTGGGACTGTTCTGCGCACACCCCGCGACGGCACAGGACGGGCAGCAGACAGAAGGTGCAAACTTCTGGCAGCGATTGCAGGTGAAGGCCCGCGTGGGCTATAGCATTGGTGGTACTGCTCCTATAGGCATTCCTGCCACGATTCGCAGCATCGAGTCGTTCCGGCTGACGCCAAACTTCATGGTGGGAGCCGATGGCCAGTATCAGTTTACTGAGCGCTTCGGACTGCTGGCCGGCCTGCATTATGAGATAAAGGACATGGACGCCGAAGTGACCACCAAGGGCTATCACATGAAGGTGCAGATGGACGACGACGAGTTGGAGGGTGTCTATACCGGCCACGTCGGTCAGAAGGTGCGCCAGCGCATGTTCACCGTCCCCGTTCTGCTGACATACGCGCTGAGCAGGACGGTGCAGCTGAAGGCCGGTCCTTACCTGTCACTCCTCGTCAGCAAGTCCTTCTATGGTCATGCCTCCGACGGTTATCTGCGCAAAGACAACCCGACGGGAACCAAGGTGGTGATGGGCGACAAGGAAGGCGAATGGGCTACCTACGACTTTAGTGACGACATGCGTCGCTGTCAGATGGGTCTGACGGTAGGTGTCGACTGGGCCTTCTACCGTCGGCTGGGACTGTCGGCCGACCTCAACTGGGGTCTTACCGGCATCCATCGCAGCGACTTCAAGACGGTGGAACAGACGCTCTACCCCATCTACGGGACAATCGGCCTGTTTTACAAAATCAAATGACTTTTATATTCACAGATAAAACAAAGAAGTTTTAAAAACAGCTTATGAAGAAATTATTTACTTTATTTTTAGTTGCCGTGGCAGCCGTCACTACCTGGGCTACCGACTACAACGTGCCCGTCACGGTCACCGTAAACGGCGTGACATCGGAACAGATGGGCGTATTCACCGTCAATGAGAACAACGGGCTGTATGACATCTCGCTGAAGAATTTTATGCTGCAAAGCCCGGACGGCCCCATGGGCGTGGGCAACGTGGAGCTCAACGGCATCAAGCCCTATCAGGACGGCAGTACCACACTGCTGCTCTCTACAGGCAACGTGAAAATCACCGCGGGCGACGACCCCAGCGTGCCTTTCTGGATGTCCACCATACTGCCTCCCGTCAATATAGACATGCGCGGAAAGATTGACGGTGACCAGCTGCGCTGCTATATCGACATCGACCTGACTGCACAGCTTGGACAGGTCATCCAGGTGGCCATCGGCGACGGCTATCAAATAGCCAATCAGGGCTTCGAGGCCTGGCACACCTCTACTGAGACCTATATGGAGCCCAACGCCTGGCATTCGTTCGAGAGCGCCACGGGCGACCTGGCCCCCTTCGCCGGCCACCACATCGAGAAGTCGGCCGATGCCCACTCCGGCGAGGCCAGCGCACGCCTCTTTGCCACATCCATCTTCGGCATCATCGCCAATGGCACCATGACCACAGGCCGAATGAACGCCGGGGCCATGATTGCCACCGACCCCGCCAACCATGCCTATATCGACATGAGCCTGACGGATGTTGACGGCAACGGCAACCCATTCTACACACCGATCTGCACCGTGCCCGACTCCATCGCCGCATGGGTGAAGTTCAAGCAGGGCACGCCCAACGCCGATCATCCCTACGCCACCGTCAGCGCTGTCATCACCGACGGCACCCGCTATCAGGACCCCGAGGACAAGGAGTACACCAACGTCGTGGCCCGCGCCAAGAACGCCCAGATAGCTGTCACCGACGGCCAGTGGGTGCGCGTCACGGCTCCCTTCGTCGCTACCGGCAATGCCGTCGAGCCCAAGGCTGTGCTGGTGACCGTGTCCACCAATGCCGACGCCGGCCAGGGCAGCGGTAATGACGAGCTGTTGATAGACGACATCTCTTTTGTCTATAACGCCAAGGTCACCGCTCTGAAGATCAAGGGTCACGACGTGCCGGGTTTTGCCACCGGTACTGCAAGCTATGAGATGGAGCTTGACGAGGAAGTCACCGCTGCCGATATTGACGTCACGGTTGACGGGAAGACCGCCCATGTGATGAAGACGGTAGAGGTAGAGGGCGACCACTACCTGTGCACCGTCAGCGCCATCAATGCTGACATGTCTGTCAAGACAACCTACCTTGTCAAGGTGAAGAGCAGTGCGGCAGGCATCAGCAACGTGAAGGCCGACGGCAACGTGCCTGCAGCCTACTTCACGCTCGACGGACGTCTGGTCAAGACACTTGCCCCCGGCAACATTTATATCTGCCGTCAGGCCGATGGCACCACGACCAAGATTCGTCGCTGATATCCAACACGATTTTTGTCCCGGATTTCACATACCCTACCCAAGTCCTACCCAAGCCCTACCCAAGGTGTAGCCAAGGTGTAGCCAAGTCCTAAGGTGCTCCATGGGCTTGGGTAGGACTTGGGTACTACTTGGGTAGGGCTTGGGTACTGCTTGGATAGGAAATCAGTTCCTTATTTGTACCTTTGTACTTGCAAATGAGGTCGATCAAGAGTTATTTAGTAGGCGAGTTCGGGATCAGTGAGTTTCAGATACCAGTCATGGTTCGTGTCGCAGTCTTTAATCCATTTTGCAAAACCCTCGTAGGGACCATAATACTCGTCAATATCCTCCTTGTAAATACAAAGCGGTGCGCCCTCAATCGGATAGCGGAAGTCGCCCTTAGGTATGACTACAGACCAACTGACGTTGTTGTCGTAGTCACGCATATTGGTGTTAATCGGAGAAATGCAAAGGTCGAACTTGTGGTCATAGGTGTGCACCTCGAAGAACCCTGTGTTGTATTCGTGGATAAGGAAGGGGTCAACGTCGTCCAATGTGAAACTGTTGGCTGTGTCGCTATTCTTGAACGTAATGCGGTAGGTGGTGGTGACCGGGCTGACCTTAGCACTGTAGTTTTCCTTGTCAATCCGTTCTGTGTTATAACGAATGACGGCAATGTCGCCGACATTGTCCTGCTGCTTGCTGATGGCCCACTGCGCACACTCGAACAGGCGGATGACGGCAAAGCCATTGCGCCCTTGCTGTAACGTGCTGTTGTCTGTGATAAAAGTAGGAGTGGTAGGGTATCCGTCGTCCATAGCCTTGCCTCCCACAATTTCAACACTCTCAATGTCATCCTTTCTGATACCGTCCAGCTGGATGGCACCTGCATAAAGTTCGCCGGCTCCACAGGCTGCCAGCGTCACCACCAGGTCTATCACATAGCTGTTACCAATCTCAGGCTTTTTCTTACTGATGCGCAGCACCATATCGTTGTAGTCAAAGTCGTCAGGCATGGGAAAGTTACTCTCATATAAATAGGTATAGGTCTGATAGCTGGGCTTGTTGATAGTGCCCGGCTTTGTCAGACTGCTCAGCGACAGGTCCAGCGAGAGGGCATCATAGGCAAACTTGACGTACCCCAGGTCGTTGCCGTAGACATCATAGGCCACGACATACAGCTCATTGGTTAAGACAGATACCGTATAGGACAGCTCGTCCGCAGTGCCGAAGACGATACTCTCGGCAACTATCTCAGCACTGGCGGAGGTGTAGGGGTTCTCTGTCAGTATCTGTATACTGCGTATATTCTCGTCCAACGATTTGACGAAAATGCTGCTGTGCTTGGTCAGACGCCAGTCGTGGTCAGGGTCAGCATTGTCTATCATGAACTGGCTGGCCACTAAACCGTTGTACAGATCTTTGTCATACAAGTCTTTTTTACACGAAGCCATGGCGAGCACTGCCAGAGCAAAGATGAATGTGGTCTTACTTATCTTCATAGTTGTATATGGTTTGTATTTTGGCTGTAAAATTACAAAAACCCGATGAAAGTAGGCGGTTTCTATCATCGAATCCTTTATTTTTTTTGAAAAAATTAACGGCAGAGCCCTCTTTTTATCTACAAAAGTCTTGATGTGCGATAACGTTTGCGTGGATTTTTGTATTTTTTAACATGCTATCGTCGAAGGTTATTCTATTTTTATGTATCTTTGCAAGCAAATTAATCAGGAATTGCATATAACCAAGTAATAATATAAACGAAAAAGTATGAAAAAGTATTTGATGATGGCTGTTGCAGGTCTTGCGCTCGCAAGCTGTAACAAGATGGACGACTACACGACGTCGCCGGGAGAGATTGCAAGAGCTAAGTACAATCAGGCTTTCCTGAAGTACGTAGGTGGGTATATTCATCCCGATCAGGATTGGGGCTTTGGTGAGAATGCGTATTCGAATGCACCTGCATTCGATTTCACTCGCAGTGTAAATGGAATCACTTTCCCGACATTTAAAGATGGTCAGTGTCCTTCTATGCCTACGAAGTATAAGAATACACTTGCTGAAGCAATAACAGTTGGTGCAAAGTATGCTAAGGATTATCAGAATTATCAGAAAGGTGATATTATTTATATTAATTCTGATTATCAGTCTCTGAACAACCCTCAGAATACAGAAGATTTGACTATCTATGTGGATGGTACAGTAACTTATTTAGGTGGTACAAACCAGAATGGCAATGGAACAACCATTTGCGTAACTGAAGGTTCAACCTTGAAGTTAGGAAGCGTTAGCGAAAGACTGACAATTTATCTGGCTCCTAATGCCACGCTTGACATTACTGAGGGTATGGAGTTTGATTGGTCTGCTGGTGTATATCCAGCCCCAGTAAAGAAAACAGGTAATAATACATTTACATTCACTAAAGATAATGCTGCTCTTTATATGAGTGCAGGTAGTAAGGTTAAAGGTACGAATATTTATTTTAAGGACGGCTATACTGTGCTGAATGAAGGTGGTACCATTGAAACCGGAGATCTCCATGTAGAGAATGGTGCTATCCTGTATAATAAGAATAAAGTAAAGGCTACTGGTGTTATTGCTTTGAGAAACACCAAAGGTGAGATTGATAACTTCGGCACAATGGAAGGCGCATCTATGACTTTGGATGCAAACGCCAGATTCTATAATGTTGCTGGTGGTACGGTCACTATCAGCGGTTTGACAAAACTTAATAATGATAGTGGAAATAATGCATGGATGAATGGCGGCAAGTTCAATACCGGATCTTTCGAAATTACTGGAGGTTGTCAGGATCCTGCTGCTTTCAACAATTGTCATATGACTGTGACAGGTAAGTTCTTCATGAATCACGGTAACTTCGTACTGGATGGCGGTGCTGCTGTCGAGTGTGGTTCATTCGAATGGCAGAGTGACAACTACTTCCATATGGGTGGTAAGGCATTACTGAAGGTTACAGGTCAGCTTCTTGCTAACAACTCGAACAATTCACCCAAATATGGTTTCTGGGGTGATGACACAGACTACGCTGTCATCCAGGCTGGTTCCATCGCAAAGGGTAGTGAAGGTAAGTGTCGTGCTGCTTATTATGGTAATCTTTTTATTGACACTAATAATCATTTCGAACAGGGGCGTTCGTCAGCTGATGGCACATGGTATGTCTTTGATTCTACCGTGAAGTTCAGCTTCAACGACAATTCTACTTCAACAGATCCGAAAGCAACGAAAGCTACAAACTTCTCTATCGACATTCCTGCGGATAATGCCGGTTGTACTCCTGGTTATAAGTATACTGGCGGCAATCCTCCTGGCACGCCTCAGAATGACCCCAATAAGATCCGTATCATTGCAGAGGACCTGAGTGCAAGTGGTGACAGTGACTTCGACTTCAACGATGTTGTGCTTGACGTAACCTTTGGTAATCCTGCAACAATTACGCTGACACATGCCGGTGGTACACTGCCTCTGACCGTTAATGGTCATGAAGTTCACAAGCTGTTCGGTGTATGGCAGGGTGATGACGCTATTGATGTGAATACGCCGAAGCAGAAGATGGTAAACACGGGGGCTGGTACCTCTGCGGCACCTGTTGACCTGACTCATGTGCTGAATGTAAGTATCAACAGCCGTTCTGAGGCAAACACCAAACTGACGTTGAAGGTTTACAAGGAAGGATCATGGGAAGAGATGACAGCTCCTAAGGGTGAGCCTGCTTGTAAGTTAGCTGTCGGTCAGGATTTCACGGTTCTGCGCGAGCGTCAGAGCATCAAGGGGCAATATCCTTTGTTCCTTGACTGGGTTAAGGATGCAAACTTCAGCTCTCAGTGGTGGTAATAGACTTCAAATACTTAAAATACTATACAGAGAGAGGGCGGTTGCGCGAGGCAACCGCTCTTTTTTTTGGTAGTCTCGGAATAATGTTGTACTTTTGCACCCTGTTATGGTACTGAATTATATTTGGGTAGCTTTTTTCCTGGTTGCCTTTGTGGTGGCAGCCGTAAAGCTGGTGTTTCTGGGAGACTATGATGTGTTTCCTGCTATGATGGACTCTACGTTCTCGTCGTCAAAGACCGCCTTCGAGATTTCGCTGGGCTTGACGGGCGTGCTGGCATTGTGGCTGGGTGTGATGAAAATAGGCGAAAAGGGTGGGGTGGTCAATGTGCTGGCCCGTCTGCTGTCGCCAGTGTTTACGAAACTGTTCCCTGACATTCCCAAGGGGCATCCCGTGACGGGTAGCATCTTCATGAATATTGCTGCCAACATGCTGGGACTGGACAATGCTGCCACCCCCTTGGGACTGAAGGCCATGGAGCAGATGCAGGAGCTGAACACCAAGAAGGAAACGGCATCGAACTCGATGATTATGTTTCTGGTGCTCAATACCTCCGGGCTGACGCTGATACCTGTCAGCATCATGGTGTATCGTGCCCAGATGGGGGCGGCACAGCCTACGGACATCTTTATCCCCATCCTGCTGGCCACGTTCTTCTCGACACTGGCAGGTATTGTGGTAACCAGCCTCTATCAGCGCATCAACCTGCTGAACCGTACCATGCTGCTGACCTTGGGCGGTGCGTGTCTTGCAGTGGCAGGCATCATCTGGGGCTTCTCGCAGATGGATCCGGACGCGATGAACAAGGTCAGCACGACCATTGCCAACATTCTGCTGATGACCATCATCTGCGGTTTCATTCTGGCAGGCGTGCGTAAGAAGGTCAACGTCTATGATGCCTTCATCGAGGGAGCCAAGGACGGATTTACCACAGCAGTCCGCATCATACCCTATCTGGTGGCCATTCTGGTAGGCATCGGTGTGTTCCGTGCCTCTGGGGCTATGGACATGCTCATTGGCGGTATGCGCTGGTGTGTGGAACTGACAGGTGTCAATGCCCAGTGGGTGGACGCCATGCCTACGGCACTGATGAAACCGTTGTCAGGCTCAGGAGCCCGTGGCATGATGGTAGATGCCATGACAACCTATGGGGCTGACTCGTTTGTAGGCCGTCTGTCGTGTATCTTCCAAGGGTCTACGGACACTACCTTTTATATATTGGCAGTCTACTTCGGCTCCGTCGGCATCCGTTATACCCGCCACGCGGTTGCCTGCGGTCTGCTGGCAGACCTGGCAGGAGTCATCTCGGCCATCGCCATTTGTTATATGTTCTTTGGATAGTGAAACTAGTAAAACTAGTTAAACTAGAGAAAACAAAAAAAATCAATCTATGGGAAAACTAAAGACTATCTTCAAGGATACAGCCATCTATGGTCTGTCGAGCATTGTCGGACGATTCTTGAACTACCTGCTGGTGCCACTCTATACCGCTAAGTTCACGGCTGCAAGCGGAGGCTATGGCATCATCACTAACATCTATGCCTATGTGGCGCTGGTGCTCGTATTGCTGACGTTCGGCATGGAGACAACCTATTTCCGCTTCACCAACAAGACACATACCGACTCGCAGACTGTCTATTCGACGACCTTGATTAGCGTAGGCACGGTGTCACTGTTGTTTGCCGTCTTGGTTCTGCTGTTGCTGACCCCCATCAGCCAACTGATGGGCTATGGAGAACATCCGGACTATGTGGGAGTGATGGCCGTCACGGTAGCCATAGACTCCTTCCTGTGCATTCCCTTTGCCCACCTGCGTCAGCAGAAAAAAGCACTGAAGTTTGCCGCCTTGAAGCTGTTGAACATCGTGATGAGCATCCTCTTGAACGTCTTTTACTTCGTCTGGATGAACGGCAACGATGTGGGCTATGTGTTCTATATCAATCTATTCTGCACAGCCATACTGGCTGTTTGCCTGATGACGGAGTATGTGGGCTTTCGTTGGAAACTGGACACGAAGTTGCTGCGCACCATGCTCAGCTACTCGTGGCCCATCCTGGTGTTAGGCATTGCAGGCATCCTGAACCAGACCGCTGACAAGATGCTGTTCCCCTATATCTATCAAGGGGCTGATATGCATGAGCAGCTGGGCATCTATGGTGCCTGTTCGAAGATTGCCATGATCATGGCCATGATTACCCAGGCCTTCCGTTTTGCCTACGAGCCTATCGTCTTTGCCGGCGTCAAGGATAAGGACCAGCATGAGATGTACACACAGGCCATGAAGTACTTCATCATCTTCACCCTGTTGGCCTTCCTCTTGGTGGTGGGCTATATGGACATCCTGAAGTACATTGTCAGGAATCAGGACTACTGGGTGGGACTGAAAGTGGTGCCTATCGTCATGGCAGCAGAGATCATGATGGGCATCTACTTCAACCTGTCGTTCTGGTATAAGCTGATAGACAAGACCATCTGGGGAGCCGTCTTCTCCGGCATCGGTTGTCTGGTGCTGTTAGTTGTCAACATCGTCTTTGTTCCCAAGTACGGCTATATGGCTTGTGCCTGGGGTGGATTTGCAGGCTACGGAGTGGCCATGATTGCCAGCTATTTTGTGGGACAGAAGTACTATCCGCTGGCTTATCCGCTCAAAGAGATAGGAATGTATGTGGTCATTGCCGTAGTGCTGACCATGGCTATGTATAAGGTGCACGAAGACCAACCTATATGGTTGTCGCTGACGGTTAACACGTTGCTCATCCTTATCTTTGTGGCTTATATCATCCAGCGCGATTTCCCACTTGCAAACCTTCCAGTTGTAGGTAAATATTTTAAAAAGAAATAAGTAATGAGAAAACTATTATTATCGTTGTTAGGTATGTGTGCACTGAGTGCGCACGCCGATGAGGGTATGTGGACACTGTTCGACCTGCCAAGTGCCATCTACAACCAGATGAAGCAGTATGGTTTCCAACTGTCTAAGGAACAGCTCTACCAAAGCGATGATGCTGTGATGAAGGCTGTGGTGAACTTTGGAGGTTACTGTTCGGGGGTGGTAGTATCACCTGACGGACTGGTATTTACCAACCACCACTGCGGCTTCGATGCCATCCGAAAGCACTCTACCGTTGAGCATGACTACTTGTTGAACGGTTTCTATGCCAAGAGCTATGAGGAAGAACTTCCCAATGAAGACCTCTTCGTCAGTTTCATGATTGAGCAGAAGGATGTGACAGAGGAATTGCGCCCCTTGCTCGAAGGCCTGCCATTGGTGAAACAAGGCGAAAAGGTCGATTCTATAGAGAATGCCTGGCAGAAGGAGATTCGTAAGCAGGACTCTACCCTGCGCGTAGAACTGAAACCTTTCTACGAGAACAATAAGCTCTATTGCACTACCTATCGCGACTTCGAAGATGTACGCTTGGTATTCACTGTACCTAAGTCAATGGGTAAGTTTGGCGGTGAGACGGACAACTGGATGTGGCCCCGTCAGACCTGTGACTATAGTGTGTTCCGTATTTATGCTGACCCCAAGACGGGTGGCCCTGCCAAATATTCGAAGGACAACGTGCCCTATCATCCCAAGAAGTGGGCAAAGGTATCGATGGATGGCTACAAGCCCGGCGACTTCTGTATGATTATGGGTTATCCGGGCTCTACCAGCCGCTATCTGTCAAGCTACGGTATTCAGGAGCGTCGTGATGCCATCAATGCTCCACGTGTGCAGGTGCGTGGTGTGAAGCAGGAAATCATGCTGCGCCACATGCGTGCCGACGAGGCTGTCCGCATCAAGTACGACTCGAAGTATGCCAGCTCGTCGAACTACTGGAAGAACTCCATCGGCATGAACAAGTGCATCGACAGTATCGGCTTGATTCAGCAGAAGCAGCAGTACGAGGCACGTATCCGTCAGTGGCTGGCCGGCAACAAGGCTCCTGAGGCTGAGGGACTTGACTTCGACAAGATGGCCAGCCTGTACCAGAAGCGTATGCAGCTCACCAAGATTCGCACGCTGTTTATGGAATCGTTCTTCCTACAGGACCAGCTGAACTATCGCGCCTGGCGCATACAGTGGGCTATGCCGGTCAAGGGTCCGAAGTCGAAACCTAAGAAACAGTATCATGAGTTTGCTGACAACAGCAACGAATGGGACCAGGCTACCGATATGGAACTGCTGGAAGCCCTGCTGAAGAACTATCGCCAGCAGGTGACGGACAAGGAGTATCTGCCCGACTTCTACGAGACCATCGACGGGAAATTCCATGGTGACTACAAGGCATACGTCAGTGCCCTCTATAATAAGTCGGTGTTGATGAAGAACGGCAAGCCCATCTACTTCAACAAGAAGAGTTACAAGAAAGACCTGGGAGTGAAGTTCGGTCTGGACCTCCATGAGCTTCGCTCCAAGATAGACACCGAGCGCCGCGAGCTGTCACAGCAAATCAGCGAGCAGGAGCGTCTGCTCTGTGCTGCCGTATTGCGTATGGAGCAAGACTTGCCCAACTACTCGGATGCCAACTTCACCCTGCGTATGACCTACGGACAGATTGGTGAGTACACTCTGGGTGGACGCCCGTCCGGCTACTATACCACGGCACGTAGTCTGTGGGAGAAGATGCAGAAGGCCGACCAGAACTTTGAGTACTTTGCTGAGCCCGTCATGCACGAGCTGATGGCTCAGAAAGACTTCGGCCCCTATGCCGACTCACTGACGGGCACCATGCAACTCTGCTTCCTGTCCAATAACGACATCACGGGTGGCAACTCTGGCTCACCTATCTTTAATAGTAAGGGTGAACTCTTGGGTCTGGCCTTTGACGGCAACTGGGACTCGCTCAGCAGCGACATCTTCTTCGACCGCCAGTTGGCTCGCACCATCAATGTTGATGTGCGCTTTATGCTCTACATGATGGATAAGTGGGGACACGCAGACCGACTGCTGAAAGAGATTCATGCGAAATAAAGGAATTCAAATTGCAAATAACCCGTCCTTATTGCCGAATAAGGACGGGTTATTGCTGAATAAGGGTTACTTATTTCTTCTTTCTGGGTTTGCGGATGGCCCAGCCCTCTTCCTCGAAGTTGGGAATTTCGCCTTTTAGCTTCTTGGAATGATTGGGGCGCATACCTTTGGGATTCAGGAACTGCATCCATTCGTCTTTTTGGTAGGTGCGGGCTTCCTTGGGCCGTCTGGGCTCTTGGGGCTTTTTAGTTTGACTAGTTCTGCTAGTTTGACTAGTCTTACTGGTGCTCCTCGGTCCTTTGGTGGGTTTCCCATGCCCCCCCTCTGCA
>CAMOWH010000001.1:0-67771 GCA_946628315.1 uncultured Prevotella sp. | reverse complement strand
TGGGCGAAGTGAACTTGCCTTCCTTCAATACCTTTACTTTAGTCTCACCGTATGCCGGCATCTCCAGCAGACGGTAGCTAAACTGGCAGTCCTTCAGGTTGGTGAAGTCGTAGCAGTTCTTGACGTATATGTCATAATCCCACGTCACCTGTACAGGACTCCACACCTCTCGGATGGTATGGAACGAGCCCTCTTTCTCCATGTGAGGTCCTACGATGCCGTCGGCACCGAAATTGTCCATGCAGTCGATGAGAGTTGACAGGTCTGTGCGCACCACCCCCTGGTCCATCAGGTCCCACAGGAAACCACCGGCACAGCGGGGATTGGACATCATCAGCTTCCAGTAGTCCTTCAGTCCGGCTCCGTGGCCACCATCATAAAGCCCATGCAGGAACTCCGTGGGCATGAAGATTTCCTTCTGGCGCATATACTCTGCCGTCTCGCCCCATGAGCGATAGTGCTTCGTCTCGAATCCGTTGCGGTTGGCCCAAGGGTAGAGCACCACGCGCTGCTGCGGGTCGAACTTGCTAAAGACGGGTTCCAGTTCGTAGTTGAAGCCGCCCTCGTTGCCGTTTGACCAAAAGATGATTGACGGGTGGTTGACATCGCGCGTCACCATCTCCTCAACAATCTGGCTTCCAATGATGGTATTGTGTGCCCAGTGCCAGCCGGGCTGTTCGCACTCCACATAGAGTCCTAACGAGTCGCAGGCATCCAAGAACTCAGGGTCAGCAGGGTAGTGTGACAGGCGTACGGCATTCATATTCATCGACTTGATCAGCAGCACGTCCTCGATGTTCTTCGCTTTGCTGAGCGTGCGCCCCGTTTCCGGACGGAACGAGTGGCGGTTGGCACCCTTTACGATGACCTTCTGCCCGTTGATGAACAGTCCGTCCTCCTTGCAGCCGTAGACGTGGTTGCCCGTCTCCTTTCTGCCCGCTACAGCCTCAGGATAGCTGTGACGGTATTCTATCGTGCGGAAGCCAAACTTCTGGCGCTCCACATGGAGGGTCTTGCCCTCGGCATTTTTCAGGGTAAAGACAGCGGTATAGAGATGAGGCTGTTCGGCATTCCAGGCCTTGATGCCCTTAGCATTGAAGTCTATTTTCGCACCATCGCTACTGACAGGACAGGCAGGGCTCTGCGCCACCTTCTTGTCATTAGCGTCGATAATATCAACGCCTACTGAACTGCCGGGCAGGGCGCGGTTCAGGAAGACGTCGGCCATGAACCTCCCGTCGTGTCTGGCGTCGATGGCCACGCGCTGTATGTTTTGTGCGGGTTTGGCAATCACAAACACGGGACGCCAGATGCCACCGAAGTTCCAGTAGTCGGCGCGGCGCTCAGCCAGGTTCACCTGCGGCACCGAACTCTCCTTCAGCACCTCCACCTCCAGACGGTTCTTCTTCGAGCCGAAGAACACACGGTCGCTGACGTCAATGGTATGACGGGTGAAGCCCCCCTGATAAGTGCCGTTGCCTGCTTTGCGCCCGTTGATTTGCACACGTATCTCGGTAAAGGCGGCCTCGAACACCAGTTGTATCTGGCGGCCCTGCCACTGCTGCGGCAGCGTGAACTCATGCTTATACAGTCCTTTCTCGTCGGCAATGCCCTCAGGTGTGGCCTTACCATAGAAGCGCATACCATACTGGTAGGTGCCGAAACCTTGCAGTTCCCAGCATGAGGGGACACCAATCTTGGTCCACTTCCCACTGTTTCTGCCATCTGTGCACTGAAAATCCCACTGTACCATGTCGTCACACCCGTGACCACTCAAATACTGTCGCTCAGTCTCTTGTGCCTGCGTTGCCAAAGCCATCAGCCCCAGCATCGCCAAAAGAAAAGTCCGTCTCATAGATATAGCTATATTATGTTTATAAGACGGACATATAAAAGAATTGTCGCCATTAAGCATTAAGCATTAAAAAAGCCCCTGCTACCGTCACGGCAACAGAGGGCTTTTGTCTGTTAAAAGAGTAGATGACTACTTCACGGTGTCTGATACGTTTTGACGCTCGTAGTAAGCCTTGTACTGCTCACCGCCGAACTTCAGGCCGAGGTCTTCGCCGGCTAGTGCATCGCAGACGCCCTTGTAGGCCCACTTGCGCAGGAAGGAAGCGTCGAACAGGTTGGGTTTCTCACCCTTCAGCCAGTATTCGTGCTCATCGTCGGCATCGGTCAGCGACCAGATGGTGATACCACTCTGCTGGGCTGCAGGCACGTTCTCAAAGTACGACTCGAAGACTGCCTTGTAGGCGTCGCTCTGTGCCTTGTACTGGGCGGCAGAGGGAGAACTGGTGCTCAGCGAGATGTCCAACTCAGTGATACGGATGAGTTTGCCGGTGGCAGCCAGTTCCTTGAACTGCTTGTCTACCTGGGCGCGCAGGGCAGCCACCTTCTCGGCATTGTTCTCTGCATTGTCGCTGGTTCCGCTCAGTGTGATGTGCATCTGGGTGCCGATACCGTCTACGATAGCCGCACCGTTGGCAGCGTCGATAGCCTGTACGAACTTGATGGCAGCAGCACGCTTGCCGTCAGAGGTCTCCAGGTTATAGTCGTTGTAGAACAACTTGGTCTCGGCAGGCAGATACTTGCGGGCAAACTGGAAAGCCTTCACGGCATAGTCCTTGACATAGTAGCCCCAGTAGAAGTAACCGCTACCCCAGTTGAGGGTCAGACCGTCTTCTTCAGTCTCCACAGGAGCAGAGTCGTAGTGAGTACCGTCGTCATCGGTCCATGAGCCGCCAAAGACACCATCCACACCACGCACCTTGTTGTCGCCGTCGGTGATGGCCTCGTTGATGACATCATAGCCCACGGGCACGATGTCCTTCTCGGCCAAGTGGGTAGCAACACCCTTGATCCAGTTCTCCATGACCTCTGTCAGGGCGGCGGCCTTCTCCTCAGCCGTCTTTGCCTCGAAGGTGATGCCTCCGGCACGACGAGGTGCAGCAGCGGGTGTCTGGTCTTTCTTCTTTCCGAACTTGAAGTCATCTACCCACAATACCGAGTTAGGCTTACCGCCAAACTGCAGACCGATGCGCACTACATCGGCTGGGTTGCCGTCGTAGGTGAATTCTCCCTCACACTTCAGCCATTCCTCAGGAGCCGTGAATGATGACTTATACAGGCCACTGTAACTGGCATTCTGACCGATAAACTGTGCCACGACAGCATCAGGTGACTTGATGTAGAACGAGTAACTGTAGATGGTACCTGCCTGCAGGTTTTCAGCCAGCGGCCACCACAACTGGCAGTCCCAGTTCTGCGCCGTCTCACCATCCATCGTACATTTCAGGGCATACTTGCCGCTGTGTCCGCCTTCCTCTACGGTGCGGGCATAGTGGCTCCAACCCGTCCATCCGGTATCGTTACCATCGTCGAAGTTACTGTTGGTGATGATGTTCTCCATCGGGTCTTCCACCTTCTTGCCGAACTGGAAGTCGTCCACATAGACAACCGAGTTAGGAGTACCGCCAAACTGCAGACCGATGCGCACTACGTCAGCCGGATTGCCTTCATAGGTGAACTCGCCTTCCAGCAAGGTCCACTCGTTAGTAGCAGTGACAGTGCCCTTGTAGAGACCGCTGTAGCTGGCATTCTGGCCGATGAACTGCACGTTGATGTTGTCAGGCGACTTGACCCACACACCGTAATAGTAGGTCACACCCTCTTTCAGGTTCTCGGCCAACGGCCACCACAACTGGCAGTCGTAGTTCACCGAAGTCTCGCCATCCATAGCGCATTTCAGGGCATACTTGCTCTCATGTCCACCCTCAACCACGCTACGCGAATAGTGAGACCAACCCGTCCAACCGGCATCGTTACCACCTTCGAAGTCAGAGTTGGTAATCACGTTCTCGCACTTGTCACCATCCTGTTCTGGCAGGATCATCTTCGGGGCAATGACCGAACGCAGGTAGCCCTGCTGTTGCTGGGTGTGCCAGAAGAAGTTGTGACCGTAGAGCCTCAGGCCGTCCTCTTTGAGGGCATCGAGCGCCGGGTCCAGATTGGCAAAGTTCAGGTCGCCATTGCTCTTCATCAGGGCATCCATCTTCATGGCATTGCCCCAGGTCACCATCTGGAAGTTTTCCTTGGACAACTCATGGCGGCCGTCCTCGCCCATATAGATGTCCTTGCCTACACCCAGACCGAGCACCATGTTGGAGTGGTTCTCAGCAGCATAGGTCTTGATAGCGTCATAGTTGGCCAGCACCTCTTTCACTTCGAGGGGTATCTCAGTCTTAGTGATGCTATTGTGACCTTCGGGTGTGTTCCACTCCATTATCTGGTCTTTGCACCCAGTGAGCAGCATCGACGATGCTACTACTGGTAATATGATTTGATTGATTTTCATAATGAATATACGTTTTAGTGGTTATTCTTCTGTTTCGTCGTCGAAGTCGCTTACCGGGATGGCGGTAGTGTTCACGACACGCAGGTTGTCAATATAGATCTTCTGAGTGAAGAGGCTTGCAGGATACTTGACACCTAGAGCTTCGTCCTCCAAGTCGCTGTTGCAGAACAGGAATACGAGGTTCTTGTACGAGCCGGCATTGCGGTCGTCGGTGACGTTCTTCAGCGTGGCGTCAGGATTCTCAGCAGCATCGTAGTTACCGAAGGCTGTCATGGGGATGGTGACAGTCTGCCAGCGCTCACCCGTCGTCCAGGCAGCGTGTGTGCCGTCGGCGGCATTGAACCAAGGCACCCAGACGGTAGCCACGTTGGTGTACTGTGCACTGTACTTGGTGCAGCCGGAGCCGTATCCGTAGTTCGACAGGTTGTTGAGCAGCGAGATTTCCAGCTGTCCGCTCAGATCCCATGCCTCAGGGCAGTAGATGTCGAACTGGATAGCCAGATTTGAGGCGTTGGTGGTCTCGGGGATGTAGCTGTACATGCGCGACCAGTCATCGTTGGCATTGTCGTTGCCAGCCGTTGCCCACAGCAGGGCATTCGAGCCAGCATCCAAGCCGCCAGCGTCGAGCTTCACGTTGGGCACCAGCATGGCCACCTTGCCGCGGCCTGTACCCAGCGGGTCGTCCACGAGGTCTTCACTGCCGTAGGTGGCACTCCATGAACCCAGCTCGCCCTTGCCGTCGAAGTCGGTGATGAAGCTGCGGAAGTCGTTGAAGTAGGCGGGAGTCACAGCCGTTCCGTTGGCACCCTCGCTGGTCAGCGAGCCTGCCACGCTAAGGTCGGCATTTGCTGGTACGGTGAATGAGTACCACTCGCCGTCCTCGTCGGTGATGATGCCGCTCTCAACAACGGTACCGTCAGGCAGCGTCACCTTGGTGGTCTCCTGCAAGTTGCTGCCATAGACGGTCACCGTCTCGCCAGCCTTGGGCAGGGTGTTGTCACAGTTGGTGATGCTGGGGGCTGCAGCCCGGATGGTAAATTCATACACCAGACGGTTGCTGTCACTCTTGTAGAAGACAATCGTATTGCGTACACTTTCCTCTGCTTTGTCTACAGGAGTCTTGCTGTTCAGCGTCACCCACACGTTGTTGTCGGTCATCAGGGCGTTGTTGAAGTAGGTCTCGTAGCCGTTGATATAGATTTTCTTCAGGCCGGTGAAACCCGAGCCCTGAATGCGCAGCAGCTGGCCCAAGCGGGCAAAGTCTACCTCGCGGTCCTTGTTGACTTTGTCGTCGATGTTCTCAAGGAACACCTTGTCTATTGTCATCTGTGCCGAGCCGGAATCGTCGTCATCCTTACAGGCGGTGAAGCCGAAGGCTGCTACAGCTAAGCACAGCATCATGAAATATCTTGTAGCTTTCATAATCGTTTTACTTTTTTACCTTTTTACTTTTTTACCTTTTAAAACAGCTCTGCATCCGTGACCTCACGCTCGCCAAACTCGTAGGCAACAGTGGCAATGTTGCCGTCGGTATCGGGCTTCAGCAGCGGATTCTTGGTCTGGTCGGTGTCGGCAATGGGCAGCGTCAGGTTGCGTGCAGTGGCAACGGCAACACTGGGACCAGGCTTGCTGTAAGAGTCTGACAGCTTGTACTCGTGGGTAGAAGCGGTGTAGTAGCTGGCATTGCGGTACTGGTTGTTGACGTAGTTGACCACCTCCTGCTGCTGGTAGTAGCCGCGACGCACGAGGAAGAACCAGTAGAGGCCCTCGAAAGCCGTCTCGACACGGAACTCGTGGCGGATGTCCTCATAGCCAATCTTTGTCTTGGCGGGAACCCCGGCACGGCTGCGCAGAGCGTTGAAGTACTGCAGAGCCTGGGCATCGGTAGTGGTGCTGTTGTTGCCGAGTACGGCCTCTGCATAGTTCAAGTAGACCTCGGCCAAGCGCATCATGTAGGTGTTGATGCCAGAGTTGTTGTTGACGGCAAAGCCGTTGACGGCATTGGTACCAATGACATACTTCTTGATGTTGGCACCCTGAGAACCTGCATTCTCCGACTCGCCATAGACGTATGGATTGTCGGTGGCCGACAGCTCAGGATAGGACTCGCCATAGGAGGCCACGCAGTTGTGGCGGCGGATGGCGTCGTCAATGACTGTGCCTAAGGTCGGGTCGTCATACTCCTTGAACTCCTCCCACAGGTCGTAAGAGCAATAGGTGGAGCCACCCCATGAGTTGCCCTGATTGACCTGTGTGCTCCACGCCAGGAAGCGAGTCATCGACTGGGCCAGACCGCTGGAAGCACCAGCCTGGAACTGCAGCTGGAAGATGCTCTCACTGTTGTTGTTGAAGGTTGAGGCAGCGAAGAGCTCGGCGTAGGTGTCAGTCAACTTGTATGGGCCTTCGGTGATGACCTTGGCAGCAGCCTTTCTGGCAGCATCCAGATAGTAGTTGTTGCGGGTGCCGCTGATGAAGTTGGTCTGGATGTTGGTGCCGTCATAGCGGCCGCTGGTGGTCAGACCGGCCATTGACAGGTAGAAGCGCGACAGCATGCCGTAGGCAGCATACTTGTTGACACGCCCTGCTGCTGGCGACGTGGCGGGCAGGTTGACGGCAGCATACTCCATGTCGCGGATGGCAAACTCCATGGCGTCGGTCATGCGAGAGGGGCTAACCACATAATTATTGATAACGGTCTGCGTGTTGTCGTAGATGATAGCGCAACCCCACAATGAGGCAATATACCAGTAGGCCAAGCCGCGCATGAAACGGGCTTCGGCAATGCCATGTGTCTTGGCCGTCTCAGAGACATCACCTGTAGAGAAGTTAGCAATGTTGTTCAGCGAGTTGTTCGACTGAGCTACAACGGAATAGAGAGCACCCCACGCCTCGGTCAGACCTGTAGACAGACCTGTCTCGGTAAAGTTAGTGTAGGGATAGATATAGTCAGAGTACTGGGCCGTGATGTTGTTGGCGCGTCCGTCGCCCATGCCGTAGTAGAACTTGTCGTTGAAGTCGTACCATACGTGGCTGTAGAGCGGGATGATGGCCTGTGACACGGCATCGTCACTCGAGAAGAAATTGCTTTGTGACAACTGGTAGGTGTTCTTCTGGTCCAGAAAGTCCTCGGCACAGCTTGTCAGTAAAGGTAAAACGGTAAAAAGGTAAAAGGGTAATACCGCTTTCGCCAGAGTCCTTACCTTATTGAATATATTTGTTTTCATAGTTTTTTACTTTGTTGTTTTTTACTTTTTTGCCTTTATCAGAACTGCAAGTTCACACCAATGGTATAAATACGAGGTGAGGGATAGCGGCTGTAGTCAACACCGTTCAGCAATGCATTGCCGCGCAGTGAACCCACCTCAGGATCGAAACCGTCGTACTTGGTGATGGTGAAGAGGTTCTGGATGTTGCAGTAAATCTTAGCATTGGTCAGATAGACCTTCTGAATCAGCTTGCGGGGCAGCGTGTAAGACAAAGATACATTCTGTAGGCGGATGTACGAACCGTCCTCCACGTAGGCGTCGCTGACGCGGTTGTTCTTGTTGACACCACTCTCAGTCGACAGACGGGGCATGTTGGTACCCGGGTTTGTCACGTAGTAGTTACGATAGTCGTCAGGACCATCGGCCTCGTACTTGGCCAGACGTGCATAGTCAAGCACGGTGGTCAGCTGGTTGGCTGTAGAACCTGTGATGTCCAGGAAGCGGCGCTGGTAGTTCATCACCTTGTTGCCATAAGAACCGCTGAACTGGAAACTCAGGTCGAAGCCTTTATAGGAGAAAGTGTTGCCGAAGCCCCAAGTGAATTTAGGCTCAGGGTTGCCGATGAAGGTCTGGTCATTGTTGTCGATTACACCGTTGTTGTCGATGTCGGCATAGATGTAGTCGCCGATAAAGATGCCGCCCGATGTGGGCGAGGTGGCTATCGAAGCACCCTCAGGCAGTGCCACAGGCTTGATGTTACCGTCGGCATCCTTGTAGTAGAAGTCCTCGGGTTTGTCGAAGCGGCCGATGACCTTGTAGCCCCAGAACTGGCCGATAGGCTCACCCACTACGGTATTGGTGACAGTGGCAGTCTCAGAACCAATCTGCAGGGTTTGGGGCAGGCTGCCGCTCTCAGAGTCAAGTTCCGTTACCTTGTTGCGGTTCAGCGAGAACACGATGTTCGAACGCCATGAGAAGTCCTTGTTCTCGATGTTCACCGTGTTGACGGTAATCTCGATACCCGTATTGCGCAGACTACCTACGTTAGCCCACGGGTTGCTGGCCACGCCGTATTTGCTGCCGGCACCGGAACCGCCAAAGGCGGGAATATCCTTGATCATGAGCAAGTCCTTGGTCTTCTTGTAGTACCAGTCGAACACGACGTCGATGCGGCTATGGAACAGCGAGAGGTCGAAACCGATGTTGGTCGAATAGGTGGTCTCCCATTTCAGATCGGCATTGGCATTGTTAGCATTCAGTACGCCCACACCCCATGTAGTGGTGTAGTTACGAAGCATGGCATCGCCCATCCAGTTAGCCACGTTTTGGTTACCTGTAGCACCCCAGCCTAAGCGTAACTTCAGGTTGTTGACAATCTTGTTATCCTTCAGGAATTCCTCCTGCGAGGCACGCCAGGCGAGAGCTGCAGAGGGGAACCAGCCCCAGCGGTTGTCGCCGATGAACTTGCTGGAACCGTCGCGACGTAGCGTAGCCGTCAGCAAGTAGCGGTCGTCATAGTTATAGAGTACGCGGCCGAAATATGAGAATAGGCTGTTGCGGTCTTGGTTACCTTGTGTCAGGTTGATATTGTTGCCTGTCGTCTCACCGGCAATGATATCCGTCACCGAGTTGGACAGGTAGCCAGAGTTGGCCACGGCAAAATTCTCCCAGTAACTCTCGCTCATTTCCTGACCAATCATGGCGTTGATGTTATGCTTCTGTGCGAAGGTGCCGTTGTAGGTCAGGATGTTACGCCACGACCAGTATTTCGTGTCGTTCTTGTACCACGCACCGTCGCGCTGGGTACTCTCCTTGACACCGAACTTGTAGTCTGGAGTATAAGTCTTCGTCTTGTTCAGGTTATAGTCGGTAGAGAGTTCGGTCTTCAAGGTCAGGCCCTTGTAGAGCGTAGTTTCCAGATAAGTGTTGATGCGGAAGTTGAGGCGCTTGGCATAGTTGGTCTTGATTTCAGCCAGTGCCACGGCATTCTCGGGCATCCACTGGTCATCCGGACCATCATAGCCACCGTCTGGGTTGCGGACAGCCACTGAAGGCTGCGAGCGCAGGGCTGTATTGATGATGTCCCAGTTCTTCTCCATCTCCTGCCTTGAGTCAGACAGTGAGAACGAGATGCCGCCCTTGAGCCACTTCTTCAGTTCCGTGTCAATGTTACCACGGATGGTCTGGCGGCGGAAACCTGTGTTCAAGGCAATACCGTCTTGTTTCAGGTAGCCGGCGCTGATGGCGTAGGTGGTCTTCTCTGTACCGCCTGTCAGCGACAGACTGTGGTTGGTCATGAAGGCCGTCTTGAACATCTCGTCCTGCCAGTCGGTACCTTCACCCAGCAGTTCCGGGCGGATATAGGTGCCGCTGTGGGTCTTGATCTGGGCATCGGCAATGGCGTTGTTCTGTTCGGCATACTGGCGCAGGTTCATGACGTCCAGTTTCTTGGGCATCTGCTGCCAGCCTACGTAGCCGTCATAGGTCAGCAGAGCCTCGCCGGCTTTACCGCGCTTGGTGGTAATCATGATGACACCATTACTTGCGCGCGAACCATAAATAGCTGTAGCCGATGCGTCCTTCAGAATGTCCATCGTCAGGATGTCCGAGGGGTTGATGCCTGCCAGCGGGTTCGAGTTACCGTTGTCGCCGCCGTCTGAGTCGATGATGACACCGTCAATGACGAAGATAGGCTGGCTGGAGGCGTTCAGCGAGTTGGTACCACGGATGCGGATGGTGCTGGAACCACCAGGCGTACCGGTGTTGGCCTGAATCTGGACACCGGCGGCACGACCCTGCAGTACCTGGTCAATGCTGGTGGTGACGGACTTCTCGAAGGCCTTGTTGTCCACCTGTGTGACGGCACCCGTCAGGTCCGACTTACGCATCGTACCGTAACCGACCACCACCACTTCGTTCAGAAGAGCTTCGTCTTCCAAGAGCGTAACGTTGATAGTTCTCTTGCCTGCAACTTTGACTTCCTGAGTCTGATAGCCTACATAGCTGAAGACAAGTGTTGAGTTAGACTGAGCGTCAATGGTGTAGTTACCGTCATAGTCGGTAATGGTACCACCCTGAGCTCCTTTCACTTTGACGGTGGCTCCGATGACGGGCCCGTCAGCTGCACTTACAGTACCCTTCACGGTAATCTTCTGCGCGTACGTTCCTATAGGAAGCATACAAAGCAGAAGCACTACCCCAAGGATTCTTTTTAGAAATCTACATGTGCGATTCATACTTTTTGAGTTTTGTTAGTAATAAAGGTATATGTAATTTTTAGAACTTTATCTTGACCTTATGGTCTGAACTTTACGCTGCAAAGGTAGACATTTACGCTTAAATGCCTGTTTTCGTGTGTTTCATGGTCGTTTCAATTTGTTTCAATCGTATTTATAAAGGCGGATATGCAGGATTTCCCAGTCCCCACAGGCTATCCGCACGTGCCTTCCCTGATGGTCCTGGTCACCGTTGAGACGTCTCACAAAGTGAGTTGCTCCTGTCTCATCAATAGTCACTTCGTCCACCGAGCCGATGCCGACACGCTGGCCGTTAAATTTTTCTCTTTTCACTTTTCCCTTTACCCTTCCATCGCCTTCTGCCACGAATCCGTCTTCGCCTAACACTTTCTGCTCTTCATGGGCTTGTTCGTATGCTGTGGCAAAGGTCACTACGACGCCAGTGCCTGCCAGCAGATATTCGTCCTTGGCCAGTTTCAGCAGCATGGCACCGCCTTCGGGCCATGTGGAACCGTCGGTGGCTCGTGGGTCCCAAGGCAGCGTGTAGTAGTGACGACAGGTGATGACCATACCGTCTTCTTGGATGATGCGCTCCTTGTCCTGTTGGTCGAAGAGCAAGCCATAGGAACTGTTGGCTGTTCTCTCTTTGAGAGTGTGGCGTTGCGAGGGCTTTTGGCTGTTAGTTTTTTGTAGTTCTCTCTTTGAGAGTGTGGCGTTGCGAGGGTTTATGGCTGACAACTGGCGCAAGAGCGCATAGGCTTTGGTGATATTGGCGGTCTCGCGGGGCGAGGCTTGGTCGATGGCGAAGGGCGAGAAACCGAGGGCCTGATGCTCGCCAAAGGCGTACATGGCGCGGGCTCCGCTGTTCTCGCAACAACGGCTCTCGGGAATGAACAGCCGGTTGTTCGGCAGGGCATATTGGTCGGCCCAGCCCTTGAAACCGGTATCGTAGATGTCGGGAGCCAGACACAGCAACTGTGGGGCACCTGCGTTCCAGAGGTCGATGAGATGGGCCAACGGACCTGCTGAGGGGTATTGGCCTGGCTGGCGTCCGCGACTGTTCATGGCGGCATTGACGTAGAGGGGCATCTGGGTGTACTTCCGGGCTGTCTCGCACAACCGTCCTACGTACTTGGCATAGTAGTAGGCCATGAAAATCTCGTCTGTATAGATGTCGTCGCCAAACACTTCCGTCCACGTTCCCCCCTTCAGTCCACCAGAAGCCCTTTCTTTCAGCCACGGGTGCAGTCCCTTTTCATGCTTCTTCAGATAGGTCAGCAGTTCCAAGGGTACACCTTTCTTATATATAGCGTCAGCCAGTGGGGAATGGTCGCGGGCCGACTCCAGCATACCAATCTCGTTCTCTACCTGTACCATGCTGACCACGTCGCTGCCTGTCTCGCTGATGTGCTGCATCAGGGCACCGAAGGCGCGGTTGTCAGCCTTGAACACCTCTTCCGAGAAACAACTGGCAATCTCCAAGGGCTTCCCGGTTTCCGTTCTGGCTCGCGGAAAACGCTTGGTGTCCTGCTTGAACCACAGCGGAGCATAGCACGACATACTGTTCTTCCACGCTCCGAACCATAGGAACACCACCTTCAGCCCGTTCTCGCGAGCCCGTTGGATGGTGCGGTCGATGAGGGTGAAGTCAAACCGTCCCTCCGTAGGTTCCAGCAGTTCCCAGTAGGCCGGCACCAGTACCGTGTTCAGTCCCAGCGTCTTCATGCGAGGTATCACCTCGTCAATATCCGCTACCGAGGTCGCTGCCGAATTGCTCAACTCGCCGCCCAAAATGCGTGCCACACTCTGAACTTCAGGTCTGAGACTGCGTTGTGCCTGTAGGCCTATCGACAGGCATAGTAAAAGAGTAAGTAGTTTGGTACGTAACATGAGTTTTGGTCTTTAGATTCTAATGGCAAAAGTAAAATAAAATTCTGAAAGCGCCAAATCTTTTTACCAGAAATTTCATTTGTACTCGCTCTGTTTTTTCCTAGAGTGCACTCCAATTATTTTTTGAGTGCAGTCAAAAAAATGTTCCACGGCTTGGAACAAACAATACTCGCCACTTATTCTGCAATAAGGGGCACTTATCTGAGAATACTCGGCTCTTATTATTATGGGGATGCCTGTTATCACTCACGCAGACGTCATCTACGGGTTGTGCGGATAGTCTCCATAAGGGTATAGAAGGCATCCGCATGACTCACGGAGCCTATCCGCATCAATGATAAGAGGCATTTCTTTAGGTGTAAGAATGCATCGCCACACTTATATCTTCTAGGTGTAAGAAGGTGCCGGAAGGTGCCGGATAAAAACGACAATCTTACACCCGTATATAATTGTTTTACAGACGGTTGCAACGCTCTGTAGTGCTTGTAGTAGGATAATCTTGTCATGTGTTATAAATAGAGGATGAACAAAAGGGCTATCACTTCCCTTTGGCGAACTGGCCGAAGTAGCGGAGGCAGACGTCGCGCCACTCGCGGGCGTTCTGCAGCTGGTCCTCCAGTCGCTCGTCAACCTCGCGCCAGCGTTGCTCGTCTACGTAGTGGCGCATTTTGTAGCGCCATGTGGTCTGCAGGATGTCCACGAACGTCACGCCCATGTGGTATTCAAACTGCATTCTTTCCCACAGCGTGGAGCCGTCCTTCATGCGGTAGGTCCAGGGCACGCGGTGGAACCACAGCAGTACGTCTTCTGGACAAGTCTCGATGTTGTCGTAGAGCTTAGCCATGTCGGGGCGGTACTGGCTGGTGGCATCGGTTCCTGTGTGGGTGCGGTTGAAACCGACGCTGTCTTTCGTGGCCTGGTGGTAGTAGACGGGACACCACTCTAACGGGTAGTCGGCCTTAAAGCCTTCGGGCTCGGGACCGTAGTGGTGGTCGAACTTGAAGATGTGGTGCAGTCCCAGCGGCATCATGTACCTGACGCAGGCGTCGCGGCTCCCCTCCATGAGTTTGCCCATGGTGTTGACAAAGTCGGTATCGGTGGAAATTGCACCGCCACACTCTGACCGTGGGTCAGAGAACGTCTGCCGCAACCATTCGTGGGCGATGGTGGTCGAGCTAAGCTCTGGGTTCCAGGCTAGCCGGCCGAAGGCGTACCAGTTGGCTTGTGAGAAGTGGTGGCCGCACCAGTTGCGGTCCTTGCCGATATTGGCTACACCGGCAATACCCTTCAGCTTTTGGGCAGGGACGAAGGAGAAGAACTCTTTCCACATGGGTGCCAGATAGACGAGGTGGCGCGACTGGCCGAGGTACTCCTGCGTAATCTGCAGTTCCACCATGTTGGGTGTCTGCTTAATCTGGTCGAACACGGGACTATAGGGTTCGCGGGGCTGGAAGTCCAAAGGACCGTTCTTGGTCTGTAGGATGACATTGTCGCGGAACTGTCCATCCAGGGGCTTGAACTCACTGACGGCCTGCTTGACGCGGTCTTCGCCTTTGTGGTTGGCACCATAGACGAAGCAGCGCCACATGACGATGCCCTTGTAAGGCTTCAGGGCATCAGCCAGCATGTTGGCACCATCGGCATGGGTGCGGTGGTAGTCGCCAGGGCCGGGCTGCCCTTCGCTGTTGGCCTTGACTAGGAAACCTCCGAAGTCAGGGATGAGTTTATAGATTTCCTTGGCCTTGCGCTGCCACCAACGGGCCACCGACTTGTTCAGGGGGTCTGCCGTCTTGGTGTCGCCCAGTGCCATGGGGGTGGCGAAGTTGATGCTCAGGTAAACCTTGATGCCATAGGGGCGCAAGATGTCTGCAATCTTCCTGACCTCTTTTAAATAAGGTGTAGTCAGCATCTTGGGCGAGGCATTGACATTGTTCAGTACGGAGCCGTTGATGCCGATAGAGGCGTTGGCGCGGGCGTAGTCGCGGATGAGTTGTGTGTCGAGGTGGAACCACTCGAAGATGCTCTCGCCGGCATAGCCGCGCTCGATGGAGCCGTCCAGGTTGTCCCAGTGGTTCAGCAGGCGCAACGGGAACTGCGGATGTGACTGCCCGGTCTCTCCGCGCAGCAGGGCATAGGTGCCATAGAGCAGGCCGATGTCGTGGCGGGCGGTGACAGTGTGGCCCTGGATATTGTAGCCGTCATCGTCAGGCATGGTGGCATCCAGCTTGAGGCTCACTTGCTCTCCCTGATAGAAAGTGGCCAACTCTTGCTTGGCAATGTCAATGGTAGGCGACGAGGCGTTTGCAGTAACTTGGGCTTTGTTGACGGGCTGGTAGCGCAGCCACAGCTGGTGTCCGTCCTCGGCAGCAACAGTCGAGGCAAACACAAATGTAAATAGTGATAATAATAGTTTTTTCATGATGCTTTTTTGTTTATTGTTTGTTTTCTGCATATTCTGTAGGTGTGACACCGAAGTGTTTCTTGAAGACGGTAGAGAAGTGGGCCTGGTTGTTGAAACCTACCGAGTAGGCTACCTGTGTGATGTTGATTTTCTTCTCGCGGATGAGTCGGGCAGCCTGTTCCAGTCGCAGATTGCGGATGAACTCACTGGTCGAGATGCCCGTCATCTCCTTCATCTTACGATGTAGTTGGGCGCGGCTGATGCCTACCTTGTGGGTCATCATCTCCACGTCGAAGTCGGGATTGGACAGGTTCTCGTTGACGCATTTCATGATTTTCTCCATCAGCAGGTCGTTATTGCCCTTGACCTTGACGGGCTGTATCTCGCCCTTCTCTTCCAACGAGCCGAAGAACTTGTTGCGCAGCCACTTCATGTTCTGCTTCATGTCGTTGATCATCAGGTGCAGCCGCTTCTCGGCCAGGTAGCGCTTCCAACTGAAGGCCACCAAGGCCCCGAAAGCCGCAATCAGCAGGAAGTAGAACGCATAGGCCCATGTCGTCTTGTACCAAGGTTTCTGGACGGTCACCATCAGGGTAGTCACCTGGTCGGACACGATGCCGCTGGCAGAAGCCCTGACCAGAATGGTATAGAGTCCCGGTTGCAGTTGGTGGAAGGTCAGTTGGTTGTTGCCTTCGTCGGTCTGCATCCAGACGTCTGTGTCTTTTTCCGGGTTGAAGGTATGGGAGTGCCCTGCAATGACCCGATACTGGAAAGAGACATTCTCGGTGTTCTTGAAGTCCAGCAGAGAGAACTCCATGGTGAAAGAGTTCTCTGCGTATGGCAGTTCAAAGTGGTCCTGCAGCGGGTTCAGCGATTTTCCTGCCACGTTGAAGCGGGTCAGGAAGGTACGGCCCAGTGTCTGTTTCTGGGTGCTGACATCCTTGGGCAGGAAGGTCACCAGTCCGTCGGCAGTACCGAAACTGATGCGGTCGTCCGGATGGTGTATCATGGCTCCCAGGACATAAGAGAGGTGAGGGGTGAGGGGTGAGAGGTGAGACGGGGGAGCGTACTGCCAGATGCCTCTTGTCGTTGAAATCCAGATGGTGCCCTGACGGTCGCGAACCATGCCGCATATCATCTTGTCGTGCAGTTGTTCTGTATCGGCAGCCTCGGCCACTCGGTTGGTTCTGGGGTCGTAGCGGTAGAGTCCGCTTTCCGTACCTATTAATATATCGCCCTCCTTTGTCTCGCAGGTGGTGTAACATTGTTTTCCGTCCAGCAGGACGTTCCATCCGCGGCTGTTGAAGACGAATCCATCGGGCTGCATCATCGATACGCCACTGGTGGTGCATATCCACAACTGTCCGTGTGAGTCGAACATCAGTCCTTTGATCCAGTCGTTACACAGGTAGCCGCCCTTGCGATGGGTTTGCTGCATACTGAGCAGTTCGCCACGCTTCGACTGGGGGTCATAGACATAGAGTCCCATGCCGAACGAGCAAATATATAATCTGCCCTCGGCATCCTCTGTCATACAGTTCAGTCCGCGGCCGTTCAGCGTGAGTTCAGGTTGAGCCTGCCCTGTATCGGGGTTGTAGCGGTAGAGCACATTCTCAGTGGTCAGCCAGTACTGTCCAGACTTCTCTGACCCACGGTCAGAGTGTGGCGTTGCATTGCTGCGGAAGATGAGGCGGGTGCCGGCGGGTGAGTGGGGGTGACTCTTTACCTGTCCCTTGCCGTCCAGCAGGAATACGCCGCTGTTCTGTACCGTACACCATGTGTCTTGGCCCTCGCCAGCCGTGATGGACGAGACACCGCCTCCTGTCACATAATGCTGGTCTGACAGACTCCATGTGCTGAAGGCAGACTGCTGACGCGACAGCACCAGCAGGCCTTTATTGTAACAGGCTGCCCAGAGGTGTTGGTCTTTGTCTTCCATGACGTCTACCACATGAGCGGTGTTCAGGTCCATACGTCCGTTTTCCCCCTCCACTCGTGTCAGTTGCTTACTGTCGTGTGCTATCTTCATCAGCCCGCTGCCTGAGGTGGCCAGAAAGATGTCGCCCTTTTCGTCTATGGTGGCATCTTCGATGCTGACGTTATGGTCAAGTGCTGACAGGTCGAAACCGGCGTCGCGGATGTTGCCCGTCTGGTAGTCAAAGCTCATGATGCCGTGCATACAGACAATGAGCAACTGCTGACCGTACTCCAGATAGTTCATCGGCTGACCTACCGTTGACTGATAGTCGCGTAGAGCGGTGGGTTGGCCGTTCTTGACCATAAACCGGGTCAGTGTCGTCAGATGGTCACTGCGCCACAGGTGACCCTTGCGATCCAGGTAGATGCGACTATAGAAGTGGTCACTCTGCCGTCGGTTGAACTTGCTTTCGTAGTCTATCTGGTCAGGTTTGCTGATGCTATAGAGGCCATAGCCTGCCGTACCGATCAACAGGCCTTTATTGTTTTCCGTCAGCGAGTTGACACGAGGTGTCAGCCGGTCGGGGAAGGTGTAGCGATGAAAGTTGTCATGCTCGTAATCGTAACTGACCAGACCTCGTGAACAGCCTACCCACAGTCGCCCGCTTTTGTCGACGAACAATGTGGATATCTCGTTGTCAATAAGTGTTGTCGAGTCGTTGCGACTATGGAAATAGGTGGTGAAGCGGTAGCCGTCGAACTTGTTCAGTCCGTACTCGGTGCCCACCCACACAAAACCATATCGGTCTTGGCAGATACAGGTAATCAGACCGCTCGACAGCCGGTCTGATGTGTACAACTGACTTGTCGCAGCACACAGTTGTTGTGCTACGAACAAGCAGATGGCCATAATGCATGCCACACTCCGACCTTCAGGTCGGAGACTATGGAACTTTACATGCTGCATAGTGGTTATGTATGTCTTATTGCTTCAGCAGGTTGAGGGGCTGTCGGGGAGCCATGACGTTGTTTACCGATTCGGTGTACTGGGTCAGCTTGGCATTGACACTGAGGGGCAGGTCACGGCTGGACGAGCCGATGCGGAAAGTGTATGTCCCGGCTTCGGTCAGCCACTGGCTGTTGGCCTCGTCGAATGATGCCAGGTCGCGCACGGCTATCTGCATGGTCAGCGTCTGGCTCTCACCGGGTTTCAACTCACGCGTCTTGGCAAAGGCTTTCAGTTCGTGAACGGGTTTCTGCAACTGTCCCCTGGGGGCGGTCACATACACCTGTGCCACTTCTTTGCCGCTGACGCTGCCCGTGTTCTTGACGGTGACAGAGACGGTGACCGTGCTGCCGTTGGCTTTTACCACGGGCTTGGAGAAGGCAAAGGTGGTATAACTCAGTCCGTAGCCGAAGGGATAAGCCACGGGTTTCTGGAAGGTGTCGAAGTAGCGGTAGCCCACATAGATGTCTTCCTCGTGGTCGGTGAAGTCCTCACCCTGTATGGGCGAACCCCAGCCCAGCATCTCCTTATAGGTGTACATGTCGTAGTCCTTGGGGAAGTTCTTGGTAGAGGGATGGTCGGTAGCGGCTACGGGCCATGTCATGGTCAGTTTGCCGCTGGGGTTGGCTTTGCCTGTCAGCACGTCGGCTACGCTGTTGCCGCCCTCCTCACCGGGTTGCCAGGCGCAGAGGATGGCATCCACGCGGTCGCGCCACGAACAGGTTTCCATCACGCTTCCTGAGTTGATGATGACGATGACGGGCTTGCCGGCAGCATGGAACTGGTCGCTGACGCGGAATATCATGTCCTGTTCCTGTTGGCTCAGGTTGAATTCGCCGTCTATCTTGCGGTCCAGGCCCTCACCGGCCTGACGGCCGATGGTGATGATGGCGGCATCGGCCTCCTGCAGTTCGTGGGCCACACAGCGTTCCGAAATCTCTATCTCGTCAAACTTGGGCTGGCCTTGGTCGAGGAACCACATCATGGGGTTCTTGTCAGCCTTGAGTTTGGCCTTGGCATAGCGCACGTAGTTCTGGTAAATCTCCGTCAGCAGGGGCGTGGTGGAAACACCGATGTTCTTCAGTCCCTGTACCATGTCGACCACGTAAGGCACGTTGACACAGCCGGAACCCAGACCGCCCGACATGAAGTCGTAACTGTTGACACCAAACAGGGCCACCGTCAACCCCTCTCCGTCTCCCCCGAGGGGGAGTGTCAACCGCGGCTTTCCTCCCCTCGGAGAGGCTGGGTGGGGAGCATTCTTCAGCAGTACCATGCCTTCTGTCGACGACTGGCGGGTTACCTTGGCATGAGCCGTCAGGTCGGGCTTGTTGCTGAACTTGTAGCCACGGAAGCGTGGTGTCTTGACAATGTATTCCAACATACGGCGTACGTTCTGGTCAACATATTTGATGTCCAGACGACCTGCCTTGACAGCCTGTACAATGTCCTCAGCCTGGGTAGGATAGCCCGGCATCATGAGGTCGTTGCCTGCCTCTACCTCCTGTGCTGTAGGCAGTTTCTCGCGCTTGCCGATCCAGTCAGTCATCACAATGCCCTTGTATCCCCACTCGTCGCGCAGAATGGTGGAGAGCAGGTCTTTGTTACCTTGGGCATAGACACCGTTGATGACATTATACGACGACATCAGGGTCCAGGGGTCTGACTGGCGTACAGCCATCTCGAAGCCTTTCAGATAAAGTTCGCGCAGGGCCCGTTGGGACAGTCGCTCGTCTACCTTCGTACGTGACGACTCCTGTGAGTTGACGGCAAAGTGCTTGGCCGACACACCCACGCCTTGGCTCTGGATGCCCTTGATGACTGCGGCTCCGATGAGTCCCGTCACAATGGGGTCCTCGGAGTAGTATTCAAAGTTGCGTCCGCAGAGGGGTGAGCGGTGCAGGTTCATGCCAGGGCCCAGAATGACATCGACACCGTATTCCAGCGTCTCGTTACCGATGGCCTGACCTACCTGTTCTACCAGTTCCGTGTTCCAGGTGGAGGCCAGACAGGTGCCGATGGGGAAGCCTGTGGCATAGTAACTGTTGGGGTCGTTGTCGCGCTTGGGGTCTATGTGTACTCCGGCAGGCCCGTCGGCAACCACCGTGGCAGGGATGCCCAGACGGGGAATCTCAACGGTTGTTCCGGCAGCACCGGCTACATATTTTTTCTGGTGGCCCAGCATGGCCCCCGAGCCTACGAAGGAATCGTTGCCACCGCCTACCAGCAGTTGGGCTTTCTCTTCCAAGGTCATGGCCTTCATGACTTCGTCAATATTTCCTGACGTGAGTTTTGTCTGTGCAGTCATTGTTGCAGATGTTAACAGGAGCATTGCTTCAGTGATGAATAGTTTTTTCATACATATTGTTATTTTGTTACTTTGTCTTTAACATTACAATGTCTCAACTCTTAAAGTACGCTTTCAGCTGTTCGGCATAGTCAGCCAATTCGCGTGTGTCACCGTTGCCATATTGCTGCCATATCTGCTGACAGGGAGCCAGCAGCGCACTTTCCGACTTGTCACGACGCCTCAGATAGGGGTCGCAATGTTGATAGACTTTCAGGATGTCCACGACCAGCGGGGTGGGAATGTGCATCAGACGTCCTAACTCCTGTACCTCTGGTGTCTCGCTGACCATGGTGATGGGGGTGAGGCGGAAATAGAGGTCCAGTACCATGACGAGCATGATGGGGGTCAGCTGGGGGGCTTCAGTCAAGGGACGGAAGTCGCGCTCGAAGGTTTCCTGAACCGCAACACCCTCAAAGAAGTCACCTCCGCTGTTAAATCCTTTCATGTTACGTAACAGCTGGACGGCACGGCTCAGACGGCGTGGATTCTGGCTGTACTCCTTCCAGATGCGCTCAATGCGGGGGATGCGCAGACGGGCTATCTCACCCATGCGCTGGTGCAGTTCCTGTGGGGCGATGTGCAACTCCAGACTCAGTTCAACCATGGGACGACTGTAGACGGGCTTGATGCCTACGGGCTTGCGCAGATACTGTTCCATCAACAGCAGCCAATAGTCGTCTTGCCATAGTCTTCCGACCGGTTGGTAAGCGTGTGTCAAGTATTGTTTCTTAGCCATTGGATACATTTTTTTGTATAATAGTTTGCAAATATACGATTTTTTTTCTATATTTGCACACAAATTCGCGAAAAACTTGATGAGAAATTTTCTGATATTAGTAGCCTTATCGGGCTATGCCATCAGTCTGCCAGCTCAGTCGGTACGTGAAGAGATACAAAAAAACATACGCTGTTCCGCAAGCAATTATATGGCATATCCCAATCCTCACCAGCATGAGCTGACACCTGCTCCTGAGGGTAAGAAGCCGTTTTATATCAGTCATTACGGCCGTCATGGTTCCCGCTATCACAACACCCCTCTCACCTATGAAATCCCCTATCAGATTCTGGCTGCTGCCGATAGTCTGGGCAAGCTGACGCCACTGGGTGTTGACGTGTTGCACCGGCTGGACCTGATTCGACAGGATGCTAAGGACCATTGGGGTGAGCTGACAGAACTGGGGGCCCGCCAGCACCGCGAAATCATCAAGCGCATGGTGCGACACTACCCTGAGATTTTTCAGGGCCGGGTGTCTGTCGATGCCCGTAGTACCATGGTGACGCGTTGCATCCTCTCCATGGAGTATGCCATGATGCAACTGGCGGGGATGGTACCCACGGCTAATATCCACCATAATGCCACCCATCGGGATATGTACTACCTGAACCAGCAGGACAAGCGGCTGTTTGCCATGAAGATGGACTCTGCCACGTTTGCCCGCTATAAGGAGTTTACCAAGTCTTATGAAGACAACTTGCGGCTTATGCAGTCGCTCTTCAACGACACTGCTTATATCAATAATAAGGTGGATGCGGGCAAGCTGAACTATTTCCTCTTCAAGGTGGCCAGCAATCTGCAGAGCACACATCTCAATAATCAGATGACGCTCTACGACCTGTTTACTGACGAGGAGATTTACCATAACTGGAAAAAGGAGAATGCCTGGTGGTATATCTGCTATGCGGGCTCAACCCTCAATGGTGGTCTTCAGCCTTATACCCAGCGCAACCTGCTTCGCCGCATCATCGAACAGGCCGACAGCTGCATCCGACTGGAGCAGCCGGGCGTACAGCTGCGCTATGGTCACGAGACGGTGCTTCTGCCTTTGGTATGCCTGCTCGAGATTGAAGACTATGGACTGGCAACAGATAACCTCGAGTCGCTGGACCGTCGCGGATGGGCCAACTATCGCATTTTCCCCATGGCTGCCAATCTCCAGATAGTGTTCTATCGCAAGAGTCCTGACGACGGGGATGTGCTGGTCAAGGTGCTGCTCAACGAAAATGAGGTCCATCTGCCGTTGAAGAGCGTGGAGGAGGTCTACTACCATTGGAGCGACTTCCGCAAGTATTACTTAAAGAAACTGGATGCCTATGTGGAACAATAGGGTGCTGTTGGTGGGGTTGCTGCTTTGTATGGCATTAGAGAGTGGGGCGCAGAGTGCGTTCAACATGATTACCCGTAACCGCAACATCTCGGCCAGCAACTATTGCATCTATCCTGACAGTGTGGAGCCGCCAATGACAGAGGCTCCGGCAGGCAAGAAACCTTTCTATATCTCCCATTATGGTCGTCATGGCTCACGCTATCTCGGCAATCGTAAGGGCTATGACATTCCATATCGCATCTTGGCCAAGGCCGACAGTTTGGGCAAGCTGACACCAAAGGGCAAACAGGTGATGGAGGAACTGGAGATGATTCTCCGCGACTCAGAAGGACGTTGGGGCGACCTCACAGGACTGGGCAAGCGCCAGCATCGTGACATTGCCCGGCGTATGATGGCTCACTTCCCAGAGGTCTTCGAAGGCAGTGCCCATATTGATGCCCGTAGCACGACGGTCAACCGCTGTGTCGTTTCTATGGGAGCAGCCATGCAGCAGATGAAAGCCCTTCATCCGGCTTTGGACATCACCATGCGGGCATCCAAGGCTGATATGTGGTATATGAACCATCAGGACAGTGTGTTGCGCAAACAGATGAACACGCCCGCCACGAAGGAGGCCTATAAGAAGTTTAGTGCCAAGCGCATTCAGAATCCGCGCCTCATGAACTTGTTGTTCAATGACACAGCATATATAAAACAGGTGGACGAGGAGTGGCTGAACTACTATCTGTTGAAGACGGCCCTCATCCAGCAGAATACCAAGATGAGCGAGAAGCGCTGTATGGTGAACCTTTTCACCTACGAGGATATTCACCGGTTCTGGCAGCGCGAGAATGCCTGGTGGTACTTTACCTATGGTCCCTCGCCGTTGAACGGAGGAAAGCAGCCCTTCACCCAGCGGTTCCTGTTGCGTAAGATGATAGAAGAGGCAGACAGCTGTATCCGACTGCCCAAGCCTGGCGCTCAGTTGCGCTTTGGTCATGAGACGGTGGTATTGCCTTTGACATGCCTGTTGGGCATCAACGGCTTCGACTACCAGACGATGGATTTGGAACAGTTGGAGTCTTCAGGCTGGTGGGCCTGTCTGGTGTTCCCCATGGCTTCGAACATACAGATTGTATTCTATCGCAGCAGTCCCAAGGACAAGAATGTACTCATCAAAGTACTGCTCAACGAAAAGGAAACGCGCTTGCCGCTGCCCGACAAACTCGCACCGTATTATCGTTGGAAGGACTTCCGTGAATACTACCTGAAGAAGCTCGACGACTACGAAGAGTAGTCTCGCCTTTTAACTTGAGTTTCAGGTTTCAGGTTTCAAGTTTCACCTTTCACCTTTTCGACAGTGCCAAAGCGTACATCCGCATCTGCTTCACCATGGCCAGCAGACCATTCGAGCGGGTGGGAGAGAGATGCTCCTTCAGCCCAATCTTCTCGATGAAGTACAGGTCGGCATCCAGGATTTCCTGCGGCGTATGACCTGACAGCACACGGATGAGCAGTGCCACAATACCCTTCACTATCAGGGCATCACTCTCTGCCGTAAAGCGTATCACTCCGTCTTCGTAGTCGGCCTGCAGCCACACACGGCTCTGGCAGCCGTCTATCAGGTTGCTCTCCACCTTGTACTGTTCGTCCAGCGGCTCCTGTTCGTTGCCCAGGTCAATCAGCAGTTGGTACTTGTCCATCCAGTCGTCAAAACCGGAGAACTCCTCTATAATCTCGTCTTGTATCTCGTTAATGGTTGCCATAATTCTCAACTTTCAATTCTCAACTCTCAACTATCTTAAACAGTTTGTCACTCGGGCGGACCTTCTCAGGCACCTTGATGCTGACGCGTGTACCCTGTCGGGCCGTCTGGATGCTGCTGTCATCATCGTGAATCTCATCCACGGTGACATACAGCGCTCCCGTCGTGGGCCCCGTAATGAGCATCTTGTCACCCACGGAGAAGGTGTCGGCCTCTACCGTAAACTCTGCCACACCCAGACGCGAGAAGTACTTCACGCCCTTGCCGATATACTGCTTGCGCTCGGTGGCATTCGAACCGTAGTTCTTGTTCCACTCGCCCAACAGCTGTCCCTGGTAGTAGCCGTCCCAGAAACCGCGGTTGAAGACCGTTGCCAGCCGTTCGTCCCACTGGTCCTTCTTCTCCTCCGTAAAGGTGTCGTCCAGCACGCTCTGGATGGCCTCGCGGTAGCACTGTACCACCGTCAGCACATATTCCGGTCCGCGGGCACGACCCTCAATCTTGAATACCCGCACCCCGCTCTTCATCATGCGGTCAATGAAGCGGATGGTCTTCAGGTCCTTGGGCGACATGATGTACTTGTTGTCAATCTCCAGCTCCGTACCCGTCTCGCGGTCGGTGACGATGTACGAGCGGCGGCATATCTGCATACAGGCCCCCCGGTTGGCCGAGCGCCCCGTGTTGTCCAGGCTCATGTAGCACTTGCCGCTGATGGCCATGCACAGGGCTCCGTGACAGAACATCTCGATGCGCACCAGCTCACCGCTGGGCCCCGTGATGTGCTGTTCCTCTATCTGGCGGTAGATGTCAGCCACCTGGTCCAGGTTCAGCTCGCGTGCCAGCACCACCACATCGGCAAACTGGGCGTAGAACTTCAGCGCCTCGATGTTCGAGATGTTCAGCTGTGTCGAGAGGTGAACCTCCACACCCTTCTGCCGGCAGTAGGTCATCACTGCCACGTCGCTGGCTATGATGGCTGAGATGTCAGCCTCCTTGGCTGCGTCCACTATCCGCCGCATCAGCTCCAGGTCCTCGCCATAGATGATGGTGTTCACCGTCAGGTACGACCTTACGCCGTGCTCCCTGCACGTGGCGGCAATCTCGCGCAAGTCGTCAATGGTAAAGTGGTTGGCCGAGTGTGACCGCATGTTCAGCTGTTCCACGCCGAAGTACACGCTGCCCGCCCCAGCCTTCAGCGCCGCAGCCAGCGAGTCACGGCTCCCCACAGGAGCCATAATCTCAAAGTCCGATAGTTCCATCATTCGTCCTTATTCGTAATTTCAGGCTGCAAAGGTACGAATACTTTCGCAATCTGCCAAACGTTTCGGCAGATTCTCTTTCTCTGGCCAAAAACAAGGTGATAATAACACGAAAAGACCACACTCTGCTATAGCTTAGATGGTCTTTAAGAAATGTTCCAAGCCCTGGAACGTTATATTCCACGGCTTGGAACATTTTTTGTAGTGCACTCTAAAACTTATTGGTCCTCAGTCTGCGCTGTCACGAGAACTTGATGGTTCCCTGGACGGGTTCTGTGGTGGGTGCGTCGGGGGTGTCGGGACGGACGACGTCGCCGCTGGCCTGTGAGTAGATGCTGTCCAGAATCTCGCGGGTGCGCTTGTAGGTGGGTGTCTGCTCGACGGCTGAGATGACATCGTCGTTGTCAAGGTCGTCGGGACGGAACAGGTAGATGTGGGGACGGCGCTTGTAGCGCTTGCTGGCGCTGTCGCCGCCATAGTAGCGGTTGCGACGGTCCTGACGCTGTGCCTCGAGCTCCTGCTCGGCGGCAATGCGGGTGGCCTCCTCCTGGGTGTTGAGGCGCTGGCGGTGCTGTGACATGCCGTCTACGCGGTCGATGCCGAAGCCTGTGGCCAGAATGGTGACCTTGACCTTCTTGCCCAGCTCGGGGTCGGTGGCGAGTCCCCACTTGATTTCGAAGTCGTTGCCGAACCTGCTCATGAACTCGTTGACATCGTTCATCTCTTCCATCATCAGGGAGTCCTTGCCGTCCTTGCCGCCGGCAAAGGTGATGGAGAGGAGTATCTTCTTGGAGTTGAAGACATCGTTCTCGTTGAGCAGGGGTGAGTTGAGGGCATCCTCAATGGCCTTGCGCACACGTCCCTCGCCTTCGCCGTAACCGGTAGACATGATGGCTACGCCTCCGTCCTTGAGGACGGTCTTGACGTCGTTGAAGTCGAGATTGATGAGTCCGTGTACGGTGATAATCTCGGCAATGGACTTAGCGGCTACGCTTAGGGTATCGTCAGCCTTGCCGAAGGCGTCGAGCACGGTGAGCTCGGGATATATCTCGCGCAGGCGCTCGTTGTTGATGACCAGCAGGGCGTCGACATGCTTGTTCATCTCCTCCACGCCGTCGAGTGCCTGGTCAATCTTACGGTCACCCTCGAAACGGAAGGGAATGGTGACGATGCCCACGGTCAGGATGCCCATCTCCTTGGACACACGGGCAATAACGGGTGCAGCACCGGTGCCGGTGCCGCCGCCCATGCCGGCGGTGATGAAGGCCATGCGGGTGCCGTCGTTGAACATCTTCTTGATATCCTCCAGGCTCTCCTCGGCGGCAGCCCGCGCCTTCTCGGGACGGTTGCCGGCCCCCAGTCCTTCCTTGCCTAATTGCAGGTGTACGGGTACGGGTGAGTCGTTGAGTGCCTGATTGTCAGTATTACAGAACACAAAGGTTACGTCGTGTATGCCTTCGCGGTACATATGGTTGACGGCATTGCCGCCGCCGCCGCCTACGCCGACTACCTTGATGATGCTATTCTCTCTTTCGGGCTCGCCAAAGTCGAGCAATACATTGTTGTCCATCATAAAAATCAGTCCTCCTTTTTTATTCTTCTTCTTCAATCATTTTCTCACCAAACTTCTTCAGGCCCTTAAAGGCTTTGTTCCAGAAGGAGTTCTCCTTCTTGCGCTGAGCCTCCTCACGAGCCTTGGCCTCGGCCTCCTCGCGGGCTTTGCGCTCTTCTTCCTCCTTCTTGCGCTGGGCTTCCTCCTCAGCACGGCGAATCTCCTCCTGAGTGCGGACGACACCAGCCGGCGTCTCCGTTGCCTGACGGGCGCGACGCTGTTCTGGAGTCTCTGCCTGGGCAGGACGCTGGGGGGCGAAAAGATCGACATTGGGATTGATCTCGCCTCCGGCGCAGTTGATATCGCCTTTTGCCAACAGTCCCAGCACGGTGTTCATCATTGCATCGTGTGCCGTAATCTCAGGAATGGTAGAGATGATGGTCTGGGTAACGAACTTGGCAATGCGTATTTTCTCGATGTGGGTATAGTTCACGAAGGCTTTCTCTATATTCTTCATGTTAGAGCCTCCGCCTGTCAGGATAATACCACCCAGAAGCTTGTCACAGTATTCCTCGGGCACCTGACACCAAACGTTGGCAACAATTTCCTCGAGACGTCCCTCGACTATCTCGATGAACTTGCGTACCTCGACCTGACGGTCCTGGTCGATAGAGTACTTCATGTTGTTGTCAATATCGTTATTGTCAGTATAAGCCGAGGCGTACTTGAGTTTCATCTTCTCGGCATCGCCCTCCTCCATCTGGAGTGAGGCAATGTCCTTGGTGATGTTGTTGGAGCCCAAGGGAATAACTGCCAGATGGCGCAGAATGTTCTTCGAGTAGACGCTGACCGTAGTGGTATCGGCACCTAAGTCGACCAAGGCACAGCCCGAACGGCGCTCGGCCTCGGTCAGCACGCTGTCAGCCAGTGCCAACGGAGCCAGATACATCTCGGCCACATTGATGCCTGCCGCCTCGAAACACTTGTTGAGGTTCTTGTAGAACGACTTGCGCTGCAGGATGTTCAGGAAGTTGCCCTCAATATGTGAGCACTGGATGCCAACGGGGTCAAGCTGATACTGTGAGTCAACCTTGTACTCCTGAACTGCAGCATCGAGAATCTCCTGGTCAGGATACTTCATATTACGGTTGTCATCCATCAGTTCGATGACCATATCCTGTGTGACGAGTGTCTCACCGGTCAGGTCCTTCGAAATAAGATTGCGAACAGAGCGGATAGACTGTCCGCCCACACCTACATACACCTGTGTGATAGCCGTCTTGAGTTGTTTCTCAAGGCGGTTGACGATGCTGGTGAGGCACTGGGCAGTCTTGTCGATATTGTAAACCACACCCTTGCGGATACAGGCAGAAGCGTCCTCCTTGACACAGGCAAGCACCTGAATGCTGCCGTCAAGGTTCTTCTTGCCAGCGATACCGGTCATCTTGGATGACCCCAGTTCAATTGCTACGATAAAATCCTTTGGCATCTTGTTACGTCTTTATTTTATTTTTACTCTTTTACTCTTCTTACAGATAATCTGGTTGTCAAACTCCACGCTGATATAGGAATACTTGTTCCATCCAGCCTGTGAAAGTCCGTATTTATAGAACTTTTCCAGCCTGTCGAACTTACGACTGAGTCCGGTAGGCTGTCCGAGATAGACAATATGGTCACCCACACGGGGTATCATCTCGATGGTGCCGTCGCTGAGCACATGAATCTGCTCAGCCTGACAGAACCAGAGTTTGTGCTTGATGAGGAAATTGCCCACACGGCTCAGCACCTTCTGGGCATAGTTCTTCGTGATGGCACCTGTGGCAATGACCATGTCGCTGACATATTGTGTATTGGGCATGATGTTTCCGTAGGTATCGACATAATAGTCGTCACCGTTGTCAGCCTTCACACGGATGACGGGCAGGCGCTGTGACAGATTGATGTTGACACGCCCGGTCTGGGTCTTGTAGCACTGCGCTGTCTCTACAAACGGGTTCTGAAGCAGCATTTCCTCTATCTTACGCCCCTCCACCTGGTCAATGGGATCGCCTAAGGGATAGAGCTGCGTACGAATCAGTTGGGTCTTTACCTCGTCGGCATTGAGGAATCCGCGAACAGGGCCCTCCTGAATGTTGATATTGACTTCGGAGCACACGTTATTGAGCTCGTCAGGGCGATTGAACGCCGTGACAGCCAATAGGAGATAGGCAGCGATAGCAATGTCTGCCACAATGATAGCCGATTTTTTCCAGTCGATGCTCACGATGATAATATCTATTTTTACAGTTTACTCTTCAGCAATTCGGTCATCTGGGGCACCTGATTGTCCAGGTCGCCGGCTCCCAGCACGATGAGCACATCGAAGGAACGGCTCTTGACGAGATCCAGCACCTGGCTCTTGTTGACGAGCTGCTTCTCGATGCCCGGACGCAGGTTGTCGTAGATGAGCTGTGAGGTAACCCCCTCAATGGGTTGCTCACGAGCGGGATATATCTCTGTCAGGATGACCTCGTCCAACAGGCTCAGCGCGTCGGCAAAGTCGCGGTAGAAGTCACGCGTGCGGGTGTAGAGGTGAGGCTGGAAGATGGCCGTGACGTGGCGGTTCTTATACAGCTCACGAATGCTGCGTGCACTCTGGTAGATTTCTTTCGGATGATGTGCATAGTCGCTGAGGAACACCAGACGGTCGGTCTTGATCTTGAAGTCGAAACGGCGCTCCACTCCTTCGTAGGTTTTCAGTCCCTGACGCAGCTCCTCGGCAGTACAGCCAGCCAACTGAGCCATAGCCATGGCAGCAATGCCGTTCTCGATGTTAATGGGTACGGGCTGACCTAACTCCACATTCCGGACGGTCTCGATGGGCGAGATGAAGTCGAACGTAATCTCACCGTTGTCAATACGGATGTTCTCGGCATGGAAGTCGCCCTCGGCCAGTGCATAGTCGTAACGGCGCACGCCGCTGGGCAGATGCTCTTGCATCTCCAGATCGCGGTGGATGATGAGTGCTCCTTCGGGCTGGATAAGCTCTGTGTAGTGGCGGAAACTCTCCAGATAGGCTTCCTTGGTGCCATAGATGTCCAAATGGTCTGGGTCTGTAGCCGTAATAACCGTCATATAGGGTGACAGCCAATGGAACGAACGGTCGAACTCATCAGCCTCGATGACCACGTAATCGCTATCAGAGAGAATATAGTTGGTACCATAGTTCTTGGAGATACCTCCTAAGAAGGCGTTGCAGTCGAGATGGCTCTGGTGCATGATGTGAGCACACATGGTTGACGTCGTGGTCTTGCCATGAGTACCGGCGACACAGAGACCCTTATGCTGGCGCGTCAAGGTTCCCAGCACCTGGGCTCGCTTCTGGATATCGAAGCCTTCCTTGCGGAAATACTGCAGTTCCTGATGATCGTCAGGGATGGCAGGTGTATAGATGACCTGACAGGTGGCTGGGTGGCGACAGGCTTCCGGAATCAGGCTGACATTCTCTTCATAGTGAATCATCATGCCTTCCTGCTCCAGCTGGCGGGTGAGCGTGCTGGGTGTCTTATCGTAACCGGCTACGACGAGTCCCTTCTTCAGAAAATAGCGGGCAATGGCACTCATGCCGATGCCTCCGGCTCCTACGAAATAGACTGCTTTGATATCCTTAATTTCCATTGTTTGCTAATTTTAATACTTCTTTGGCAATAATCTCTGCTGAAGACGGCAAAGCCATCTTGAGTATGTTCTCGTGCAAGCTCTGCAGCTTGGCATCGTCGTTAACCGTGTCAATGGCCAAGGGGAGCAACAGCTGAGGGGCCTCTGCATCCTTGACATAGAGGGCTGCCTGCTTGTTGACCAGAGCCAGTGCATTCTTGGTCTGATGGTCTTCGGCCACATTAGGACTGGGCACCAGAATGACGGGTTTGCCCAACAGACAGAACTCGCTGATGGAACCGGCACCGGCACGGCTTACCACTACGTCGGCAGCCTTGTAGGCAGCTCCCATGTCGCTGATGAAGTCGGTGACCACCAGATTGCCGGGTTTGCCTTCTTCCTTTTCTAGACGTTCCACAATCTTGTCGTAATAGTATTTGCCTGTCTGCCAGACAAACTGTACTTCGCTATTGCGAATCTGGTCAAGATGAGTCATGACACTCTCGTTGAGCGTGCGGGCTCCCAGGCTGCCACCGACTATGAGTACGGTCTTCTTGGAAGCATCCAAGCCGAAAGCACGCAAGGCATCAGCCTTGGACACGGTGGTATCGAGCAACTGCTGACGGACAGGATTGCCGGTCAACATAATTTTGTCCTTAGGGAAGAAGCGCTCCATACCCTCGTAGGCCACACAAATCTTTGCGGCTTTCTTAGCCAGCAGCTTATTGGTAACGCCGGCATAAGAGTTCTGTTCCTGCAACAGGCAGGGGATGCCGGCAGCAGCGGCCATATTCAGCGTCGGACCGCTGGCATAGCCACCCACCCCCACAGCAACCTGCGGGCGGAAGTCCTTGATGATTTTACGGGCCATGCGCTGGCTCTTCCATATCTTGTAGAGTACCTTGATATTCTTCAGCAAGTTCTTGCGGTCAAAACCCTGAATGGGCAGACCCTTGATTTCATAGCCTGCAGCCGGCACGCGCTGCATCTCCATACGCCCTAAGGCTCCCACAAACAGAATCTTGGCATCTGGTTGCATTTGCTTGATGGCATTGGCAATAGAAACAGCCGGAAAGATGTGTCCTCCCGTACCGCCTCCGCTGATGATAACCCTTAATTCGTTACTCATGATGATACCTATTTTCTTCGTTTTCTATATTAGCTTGCAAATTTACTACTTTTTATTGAATTTAAGCCACATTTGAACTTAATTCTTTTTCTCTTTTCATTTTTGCTGAACGGCTGACGCTCAGAATGGTCCCGATATAGGCACAATTGATAATTGTCGACGTACCGCCTTTGGAAATGAGCGGCAAGGGCTGACCGGTAACAGGGGCCAGTCCGACAGCCACCATCATGTTGAAGGTAGCCTGTACCACGAGCAGCAATCCCAAACCCATAGCCAGAAAAGCGGGGAAATTGTTCTCGCATTGCGAAGCGATACGGGCACAACGATAGAGCAGGATAATATATAGGAATACTACAAAGGAAGCCCCTAAAAGGCCCAGTTCTTCAATGACAATGGCAAAGATGAAATCAGAAAAAGCCTGTGCCAGAAAGTCACGTTCAACCGATTTACCTGGTCCCTTACCCACAACACCACTGGACACGATGGCAATGTTTGCATGTGCTACCTGAGCATCTTTATCCAAATCATAATCCTGAGGCGCCACATCGTCCTTGCCGAACTTAAGAATACGCGCCTTCCAAGTATCAGCACGGTGGAGCAGTTTTTCTATCTTGCTCTTCTTCTTGGGCTGTTCCAGTTGTTCTGTCTTAGTCAACTGTTTATTGTCTTCCTCTACGGTATTATCATGGCCGACAATCATGACCATAGCTACAGCAAAAACTACCATAAACACCAATACGCCCACCAGTTTCCCCATCTGACGTAAAGGTACAAGGCCGATGAACATCATCAGAATGACGACACCGAAAAGCAGGGCTGCCGTCGACAAATTCTCTACGCCAATCATAGCACACGTAGGTATGGTAATCCACAATATCCACTTAAATGCCTGACGGTCTGCACCATTCTCACGCTGCATAGCAGCCAGTATCTGTGCTACGGCCAGGACAACAGTGCCTTTGGCAATTTCCGACGGTTGGATGGTAAACGGCCCGATACGTATCCATCGGGAAGCATCATTCGCACTCTCACCGCCACCCAATATGACAATGAACAACATTAAGCCCGTAATGAGCAATAAGAAAGGAGTCAGCAACTTGAAATAACGACAGGGAATGTTTAGGGTAATGATGGCAACCACCACACCGGTAACTATTGTGAAAGCATGGTAGGCAATAGGACCGATGTAGTTCTGGCTCTTATAGGTCAGTCCGCTGGAAGCCGAGAAGACTTCCACAATACTGATCATGCAGAGGAAGAAGAACACCATCCAGATGACCTTGTCGCCTTTGAAGATTCTGCCTATTTTCTTGTTCATTTACAGATTTCTTGCTAATTCCTTAAATTGTTCACCACGGTCTTCCATATTCTTGAAGAGGTCAAACGAGGCACAGCAGGGTGAGAGCAACACGGTCATGCCCGGCTCAGCCAGCTCGTAACAGGCCTGGACACACTCTTTCATGGAGTGGGTGTCGCGAACGGGGATACCCAACTGGTCGAAATTGTCGTGTAGCTTCTGGTTGTCAGCTCCTAAATAGACCAGTCCGGCACACTTCTCCTTGACCAGCGGTATAATAGGAGCATAGTCGTTACCCTTGTCCTTACCGCCAATGATAAGTATGGTCTTGGTCTTCATGGACTCCAGGGCATACCAGCAAGCGTCCACGTTAGTAGCCTTTGAGTCGTTGATGTATTGTACGCCGCGGACGGTACATACCTTCTCCAGACGGTGCTCGACACCGGGGAAGTCGCTGAGTGACTTACGGATGACCTCCTTCTTGATGCCTGCGATGTTAGAGGCGATACCGGCAGCCAGTGAGTTGTAGATATTATGTTTACCCGTCAGACTCAATGACTCCTGTTCCATATTAAAGGGCTCCGGCTGTTCTATTTTGTATTGGCCTTCCTCGATGTAACCGATACTACCTTTCTCCTTCAACTCAGAGAACGGGTACTGAATAGCTTGAATGTTATACTTCTCCAGTTCTCCCTTGATGACGGGATCATCATTCCAATAGATGAAAGCGTCCTCCGAAGTCTGATTCTGAATGATACGCATCTTGGCATCAACATAGTTCTGCATCTTGAAGTCATAGCGATCCAGATGGTCAGGCGTGATGTTAAGCAACACAGCGATGTTGGCACGGAAGTCGTACATATTGTCGAGCTGGAAAGAACTGAGCTCGATGATGTAGTATTCGTGCGGTTCCTCTGCCACCTGCAATGCCAGCGAGTTGCCGATATTGCCGGCCAATCCAGCATCATAGCCTGCAGCCTTGAAAATATGGTAAATCAGGCTCGTGGTGGTAGTCTTACCATTAGAGCCGGTAATGCAAATCATCTTCGAGTCCGTATAACGACCTGCAAACTCTATCTCACTGATGATATGGATGCCCTTCTCCTTGATTTTGACAATCATAGGAGCAGTATCGGGAATACCTGGACTCTTGATAATCTCGTCGGCATTCAGGATTTTTTCCTCAGTATGGAGACCTTCCTCCCAAGCTATCTGATGGTCGTCCATCAGTTTCTTATACTTTTCCTTAATCTTCGACATATCCGAGACGAACACGTCGAATCCTTGTTTCTTGGCCAGGACAGCAGCTCCTGCACCACTCTCGCCGGCTCCTAATATTACTATTCTACTCATCTTTTCTCTTCGTTATCTTATCTTGAGTGTTATAATCGTTAATGCTGCCAATATGATGGTCACTATCCAGAAACGGATGGTAATCTTGGACTCATGGAACGGACGGTGAGGCCAGCCCTTCAGAATATAGGTGCTGGTCTGGTCGAGTTGTGAATCCAAACGGCGGAAAGTATCGTGGATAGGTGTTGCACGGAACACGCGAACACGTTTGCCTCTACGCTTCTGCAACTTGAACCACTGGGTCTGTATGATGACGCTCAGGCTTTCAATGAAGAAGATGCCACACAACAAGGGAAGCATCAATTCCTTATGGATAATGAGGGCACAGACACCAATGATGCCACCAATGGTCAGTGAACCCGTATCGCCCATGAAAATCTGGGCAGGGAAGGCATTGTACCACAGGAAACCTATCATGGCACCGATGAAGGCACTCAAGAACACGACTAACTCCTGACTGCCGGGGATATACATAATATCGAAGTAGGCCGCGTAGACAATGTGCGACGATATATAGGCAAAAATGAGCAAGGCCACACCAATGATAGCAGAGTTACCTGCACACATACCGTCCATGCCGTCATTGAGGTTGGCACCATTCGAGACTGCGGTCACTACAATGATGGTCATGATGACAAAGAGTATCCAGCCTGCAGCCACCTTATACTCACCAAGGAATGACATCACATTGGAGTAGTTCAGATTGTGGTTCTTGATGAATGGAATAGTAGTCTGCAGAGACTTGACGGCTTCTGGGTTATGCTTGATAACCACCTCTTGGTTCTGCTGAGCCTCTGAAATATTCTCACGGACTACAGCGTCAGGACTCAACCAGAGTGTCAGACCGACGATGAAGCCGATTGACACCTGACCGATAATCTTATAGATACCTTTCAGACCATCCTTGTTCTTACGGAATATCTTGATATAGTCGTCCATGAAACCCAGAAAGCCCAGCCATATCGTCGTGATAATCATGAGCAACATATAGATGTTCCTGATTCGTCCCAGCAGGATTACCGGCACCAGAATGCTCACAATGATGATGATGCCACCCATAGTGGGAACACCTTTCTTTTGTTCGCCAAAGGGGTCGATGCTGGGATCACGTGCTGTCTCTGAGATGTTGCGACGTTTCATCCATTTGATGAAGTACTCACCAAACCAGGCAGAAATCAGCAGCGACATGATGAGTGCCAACAGCGAGCGGAATGATATGTACGACCAGATGTGGGAACCCGGAATATCGTATTGCTCTAAGAAACGGAAGAAGTAATACAGCATGTTTTTTGTCGTTATTACGTTGTTTCGATATTTCGATGTCTCGATATTATTCGTTAAAGATTTCTCTCACTACCTCACGGTCGTCAAAATGATGCTTGACGCCCTTGATTTCCTGATAGTCCTCATGTCCCTTGCCGGCGATAAGGATGACATCACCTTTCTGGGCCAACATAACAGCCGTCTTAATCGCTTCCTTCCGGTCGGCTATAGAGACTACTTTCTTCATCTGCTTGGCATCCAAACCAGCCAGCATATCGTTGATGATATCCTGAGGTTCCTCGAAACGGGGATTATCAGAAGTAATGATGACACGATCGCTCTGCTTGACAGCCTCCTGGGCCATTAACGGACGTTTGCCTTTGTCACGGTTGCCGCCAGCACCGCAAACAGTAATTACTTGCCCACCCTTGCCGTCAAGCACCTCGTGAATGGCATTGAGCACATTCTCCAAAGCGTCGGGAGTGTGGGCATAATCAACAATAGCCGTAACACCTTCTTCTGAGCGGATTGGTTCCAACCGGCCAGCCACACTCTTCAGCGTACTCAGTATGACAAGAATATCCTCTGGTTTCTTGCCCAGCATGACGGCAGCCCCATAGACGGCCAACAGATTGGATACATTGAACTTGCCGATAAATTGCACACCCACTTCACGGCCGTCAATCTCCAGATACATGCCCTCGAAGTGACATTCAATGATGCGGGCACGGAAGTCAGCCATAGAGCGTGTAGAGTAGGTTTTCACCGTTGCCTTGGTGTTCTGCACCATCACGCTGCCATTCTTGTCGTCGGCATTGGTAATGGCAAAGGCATCCTTGTCCAGCCCGTCGAAGAAGGCTTTCTTGGCGTCTCGATAGTTCTCGAAAGTCTTATGATAGTCCAGATGGTCACGCGTCAGATTGGTGAACAATCCTCCCGCAAACTTCAGCCCGCCAATACGCTTTTGTGCAATCGCATGGCTCGAGCACTCCATAAAGGCATATTCACAACCCGCCTCCACCATGCGGCTGAGCAGATGGTTCAGTTCTATGGGGTCAGGCGTCGTATGATCGGCAGGAACGGCTTCGTCTTCAATATAGTTGCAAACGGTAGACAGCAAACCGCACTTATGGCCAAACTTGCGGAACATATTATATAATAAGGTAGCGATGGTGGTCTTACCGTTGGTACCTGTTACCCCGACCAATTTCAAATGGCGTGAAGGCTCTCCATAGAAGACGGTAGCTACGGGGCCTACGGCTTCTTCGGTAGAAGATACCTGCACATAGGTCACACCGTCCTGACACTCTTCTGGTACATCCTCACAGAGAATGGCTACGGCTCCCATTTCCAGGGCCTTAGGAATGAAACGATGCCCATCCGTCTGGGTTCCTTTGATGGCCACAAACAGATGTCCCTTCCCAATCTTGCGCGAGTCAATGTTAACACCAGTAATGTCAGCCTCTACATTGCCGATAACACTGATGGGATTCACATACTTCAGCAGTTCACTTAGTTTCATATATACCTTATTATTATATTTATTGAGTTCTATTCCAAAGTCAATATGCACTCACTCCCCTTCACAATCTCCTTGCCCGCAGGGTAGCTCTGCTTCCTAACCATGCCACGCCCGTGAAGTTTCACCTTCAAGCCACGAGTTTCTAACATATAGACCGCATCTTTGGCACCCATACCTGTTACATCGGGGGCGACGTCCTGACGATACTTCGCATCCTGGGGCATACGCTTGTTCACGCCCAACTGTTTCAACACTTGGTTGGCATATTTTGAGTTGCCGGTCTTGACATCGGGAATGGTCACCGAGTACTCATCATGGGCATCCTCCACACTCATTTTGAGGTTACGGGCCATCACTCCTTCTGCAATATGATGGAAAACGACACCACTCATTCCACCACCGGAAGCAGGCAGACCTGACTTTTTGATACACACGATACAAGAATAACGTGGATTATCTGCAGGGAAATAACCAGCAAACGAGAGCCAATAGCGGGTAATACCTGAGTGATAGCTGCCATACTGGTCAGCCACCTGGGCCGTACCCGTCTTTCCTGCTACCTTGAATAACTTCGAGCCAGCCTTACGACCCAAACCCTGACTGACCACATGCTCCAGAATGGTCTGCATGGTCTTCAGTGCCTTAGGTCTCGCAATCTGACGCTTCAGTACCACTGGTTCAAACTCTTTGATGACCTCGCCATCCTTGAGCACCTGCTTGACAAACCGCGGCTGCATCATCTTGCCATTATTGGCAATCGCATTATAGAAAGCCACCGTGTTGATAGGTGCTATCTGGGTCTCATAGCCAATGGACATCCACGGCAGTGTGGTCTTACTCCAATACTTCGACCGGTCAGTGGTCTTGGTGTCCGGCATACGGATATACGGTGAATGATAACCCACCAACGGGAGTTTCAGGTCTTCATGGATACCGACGCGGTAGAGTCCCTTGACGTAGCGTTCCGGATTGCTGCCATAACACTTGTCTATCACGTAGCTGACGCCAATGTTCGAACTGACTTCCAAGGCACGGGCCACATTGATGTCCTGATAACCACCGCGACGCCAGTTGTGGTCCTTCATCGGACGGCCGTGCATCTCCATCACACCACTGCCCGTATGAATCACGAAATTTGTGTCTACCACCTCGTCGTCCAAAGCGACTAGAAATGAGGCTACCTTGAATACCGAACCTGGTTCACAACGATAGCTGATGGCAGAGTTCACACCCTCAATATACCGTCCGTCCTCATTTCTCAACAGATTGACGATGGCCTTGACATCACCGGTTTCCACCTCCATCAGGATTGCCACACCCATTTCACCGTTCACCTCTTTCAGTTCGTCAAGCAGGGCACGCTCTGCCAAGTCCTGCATATTCACGTCAATGGTGGTCACAATGTCACACCCGTCAATAGGCAGGGTGACAGGGATGTTCATATACTTGTTCAGCACCTTGCGACGGCCCGTGATACCCGGCGTCCCACGGAGGATGGAGTCATAGGAGAGTTCCAAGCCAAAATAGGCAGAGTCCTTGGCGCCGTAGAGGCCTCCAACGGTACGCTGTGCCAGCGAACCAAACGGGCGGTTTCTGGAGTTGAACTCCTCCTCATGGAAACCACTCTTATATTTAGGCATATTCAAGAATGGCAGCTGTCTGACTTCCATATAGGTATTGTAGTTGATACGTCGGGGCCAGATAGCCCAGTGGCGGGCTCCCACCGATCCGTTCTTGTTGACCTTGTGCCGACCGGCTTCCAGATGCTGTTTGAACTCAGCTGCCGTACGCTGAGGGAAGATCCTGTTGAGCCCTTCACAGATGCTGTCAACCTTATCCAGCCACAGCGAGTCGTTTTCAAAGGCTGCACCCTGAAAGTCCATAAAAATTTTGTATTCAGGTATCGAGGTAGCCATCAGCTGTCCGTCACAACTGAGAATGTTGCCACGAGTGGGTTTCACGCTGACTGAGTCACGCTTCAGTCGGTCAGCCACCTCCGTCCAGTATTGCTTCTTGGCCGTCATAATGTAGAGAGCCTTACCAATGACGGCAAAACCAATGAGTGTCATGACGATAGCTATCGCCATGTAGCGCGGCATTACTTTCTCGTTGTTAAACTTGCTCATTCTTTACTCCACTTATTCGGGTACTTCTATTATATAAGGTGGCTGGTCTGCCTGATGCAGCAGTGAATCCTGATTTTGTTTGAGTATATCCAACACATGGCTCTCACGGCATTTCTCCGTCAAGGTACTGGACGACGAGAGTGCCTTGAATTTAGCGTCCATCAGGTCTCTCTCCAACTTGTCGATGGCAATCATGTCCTGCTGACACTGGTAACGGAAAGCCACATAGACAATAGCGAAAGCCACTATGAGCACAAACAGCCAAATCTGCGAGCGCACCACATCAGTAGTCAGCAAGTCGCCACCCAGAATCGTGCGTAGAGTCAACTGGCTGGAAGGCTTAGGGTCTTCCTCGCTGGCCGTCTCCCTGAGTCTCTGAAGTGTCTCCTTCAGTTTCTCGTCTTTCGACTCTGTCTTTTCTTGCTTCTTTTCTTCTTGTAATTCTATCTTCTCTTCTTCCATGTGGCTATACCTTTTCTGCTATCCTAAGTTTGGCACTGCGACTACGGGGGTTGCGCTGCTGTTCGTCGTCACTGGGTGTCGTCAGCTTGTTCACTAAACGGAATGGTGACGTGATACGACCGTAGAAGTCCTGTTCAACACGCCCTTCCACATTACCGGCTTTCATCATATTCTTCACGATGCGGTCTTCCAGCGAGTGATAAGTAATGATGCTGAGCCGTCCGCCCATGCCGAGCAGCCGAGTAGCGCCCTTCAACATATCCCGCAAAGCGTCCATCTCGTGGTTGACCTCTATACGGAGGGCTTGATACACCCGCGCTAAGTCTTTCTTCTCACGCTCCGAACGCATCAGTGGTTCTACCACCTCGCCCAGATCAGCCGTCGTCCGCACTGGCTTTTCTTTCCGATAGTCGACAATAGCCTTAGCCAGCCGGCGACCACTCTTCAGTTCACCGTACAGATAAAACACATCGGCCAACTGTTCTTCCGTATAGTTGTTCAACACGTCAGCAGCCGTCTGTCCGGCTCTTTTGTTCATACGCATGTCCAGTGGTGCATCAAAACGGAAAGAGAAGCCGCGCGTCTCGTCGTCGAAATGATGACTCGACACTCCGAGGTCACCCAACAACCCGTTGATTTGTTCTACACCATAGTAGCGCATCCATTGTGCGATATACCTAAAGTTGCTCCTGACAAAGGTAAATCTGTCATCTGCAACTATATTTTTCTCCGCATCGGCATCCTGGTCAAAGCTATACAAATGCCCCTTCCTGCCCAGCCGTGAGAGAATCTCCCTGGAATGACCACCACCACCGAAAGTGACGTCTACATAAACACCGTCGGGCTGGATATCCAGCCCATCGACACTCTCCTTCAGGAGTACAGGAACGTGATATGTGTCGGCCGTTGTCATAGCGTTTCACCTCCTATCAGTTCTTCAAGGGCCTGCCCGAATTCCTCTGCTGTCATCTGCTGTTCTTCAGCCTTCTGAACACTCCAGATTTCAATGGTATCACCCATTCCCGTAAACTTAATGTCTTGTTCGATATTTGCCATACGCTGATAGCGCTTAGGAATCAGGAAACGCCCATTGCCATCCAGCATCAGTACCTCAACCTCGGAGACAAATTTGCGGAACACTTCCTGTTGCTGTTTGTTCCATCGGTTCAACTTCGAGCGCATCAAGTCCATCTGTTCGTTCCACACGCTTTCAGGATAGAGCACCAGACAAGGCTGAAACACATCCTTGCGCAACACCAAGCGCTCCTCTCCCCCGGCTTGTAGCACCTTACGAAAGGCTGCAGGCAGGAAGGCACGTCCCTTAGTGTCCATTTTGGCTTCTATATTCCCTAAAAAACGCATGTGTACTTATTTTCTTTTTTGCTTTTGGGTGCAAAGATAATCATTTCCCCCCACAATCCCCCACTTTTCTCCACTTTTTTTAGTGAATATTCTTTAAAAGTCAGATTTTGCACATTTTTTCCTAAAAAGTGCATCCGTTTCCCGAACTTTTCATTAACTTTGCACGTGGTTTGTGAAAAAACGAGAGAATTTTATGGTTCAAATGACAGAAAAAACGATAGACATTGACTACATTCTGCATAGCAAGATGGGGGATAAGGCCAAGTGGGTGCCCCGCCCGCTTATCAGCTGGCTGAAGCACATTGTCCATCAGGATGAGGTTAACCAATTTCTGTGGGAATCTCGCGACAAGACAGGCACCGACTGGCTGGAAGAGTGTGTACGCTATCTGCGCATGACATTGGTAATCAAAGGACGGGAGAACCTGCCCGACCCACAGGATGGAAAACTATACACCTTTGTTTCCAATCACCCTCTTGGTGGAGAAGACGGTGTTGCTTTGGGGGCCATCATTGGACGTCACTACGACTCACGCTTCCGCTATCTGGTCAATGACCTGCTCATGAACCTGCCAGGACTGGCTCCCCTCTGCATACCCATCAACAAGACAGGACGCCAAAGCCGAAACTTCCCCGCTATGGTGAAAGCCGGTTTTGAGAGTAACTGCCATATGCTGATGTATCCGGCTGGAATCTGCTCACGCAAACATCATGGCATCATCCGCGATATTCCCTGGTCAAAAACCTTTATCACTAAAAGCGTGGAGTTCCAGCGCGATGTCGTACCAATTCATTTCAGCGGACAGAATTCCAAGTTTTTCTACCGTTTGGCCAATTTCTCTGACCGATTCCTACCCTTCAACTTAGCAATGCTCTTCTTGGTCGACGAGATGTACAAGAATGTGGGCAAGACCTTCGAGGTGAAGATTGGAAAGCCCATTCCTTGGCAGACCTTCGACAAGAGCCGAACTCCGATAGAATGGGCTAAATTCGTTCAAGACACAGTCTACTCCCTATAACAAAACTAAAAGAACAAGATGGAGCAACCGATTATCTCTCCCATTAGCAAAGAACTGCTGAAGAGCGAACTGACGCCCGACAAGCAGTTACGCATGACCAACAAGAGCAACAATCAGATTTTCATCATCACAGCACACAATGCACCCAATGTGATGCAGGAAATTGGTCGTCTGCGCGAAATTGCCTTTCGTGAAGCTGGAGGTGGCACTGGCAAGGAGGCCGATATCGACGAGTTCGATACATGCGACAATTGCTACAAGCAACTCATAGTGTGGAACCCTGACGAGGAAGAGATAATCGGAGGCTACCGCTATCTGTTAGGGACAGATTGGGAGTATGACAGCAACGGACAGCCCATCCTCGCCACCAGCCACATGTTCCATTTCTCAGAGAAATTCATCCGCAACTACGCACCGCAGACCGTCGAGTTAGGACGCTCATTCGTCTCGCTGCCTTATCAGTCATCGCGCATGGGTGCAAAAAGCCTCTTCGCTCTCGACAACCTATGGGACGGTCTCGGAGCCATTCCCGTCATACGCCCTGACATCAAATACTACTTCGGCAAGATGACCATGTATCCCTCCTACATCCGCAAGGGGCGTGACATGATTCTCTACTTCCTGAGAAAACACTTTGATGACAAAGAGCGCCTCATTCTTCCGTTGAAACCGCTAAAACTGGAAACCGACGTACGCGAATTGGAACAGCTGTTCAGAGGCCATACCTTCAAGGAAGATTATTTGATTCTGAATAGCGAAATCCGAAAGATGGGCTACAACATTCCACCATTGGTAAATGCCTATATGTGTCTGTCTCCAACTATGAAACTCTTCGGTACAGCTATCAACTACGGCTTTGGTGACGTAGAAGAAACAGGCATCCTCATAGCCATTGATGAAATCTTCGAAAGCAAGCGCAAACGTCACATTGACTCCTTCATCCAGGAGCACCGCGACGAACTGAAAATTACTTCTGGTGCCAACAAGATCATATACAAAGATAAAGACTAAAAACTAAAACTGACTCACATGAGAAAACTTTTATTATTAGGGACAATTATGCCCCTGTTAGTTTGTGCCCAGCAGCTTGACAGTCTTCACATCATGGTGGATACTAAGGCTACAGCCAACACCCCGTTCACCTATCAGACCTTTCAAGAAGCAAGCAACCATTTCATCGATGGAATCACCGTTTATATCCGCCCAGGAGTCTACTGGATTGACGACCCAGACGATCCTACTATCAAGACCGGAAAAGACGGACGGGAACCTTTTGGCATGACTATACACTGCCCACACCTGACCCTCATAGGGCAGGGACTGGCTCCTGAAGAGGTCGTATTGGCCTCACAGCGTGGACAGACGCAAGGAGCAGTAGGCAACTTTACCATGTTCGACTTCTGGGTCAAGAATCTGAACGTCGAAAATCTAACTATGGGCAACTACTGCAATGTAGACCTCATATATCCTAAGAACCCACGATTAAATCGGCCAAAACGCTCTGATGCCATCACACAGGCTCACATTGGATATGTTCACGGTGATACCCTTACGGCTTGGCGCGTGCGTTTCATCAGCCGACTGAACCTGAATCCTCTGAACGGTGCCCGTTATTCCTACTATGAAGACTGCCATTTCGAATGCACCGATGATGCCCTGAATGGTACTGCCATCTATCGCGACTGCAACTTTGACTTCTATGGTCAGAAACCTTTCTGGAGCACGCGTGGCGCCGGCCCTTTATTTATCAATTGTCTTTTTAATGCGAAAAGTAACAATCGTGAACTCTACTTCTGTAAACAAGGCGGCCCCGTCACCGTCATTGACTGCCGCTTCTTGGCACCATCAGATAGCGTCTATATTGGCTGGACTGCCTATCCACAACCATGGTTACGGTGTTACCAAAAGAACTTCACACTCAACGGGCGACCCTACACTATCGGTCAGCAACAGCCTCAAAACACACTCCAACCAGCATACTTAAACGATTTGTTAAAAAAAGCACCTTTCTTAGATATTAGCCAGCATGAGGCAACACTCCAGACTGGCCAAGACACTCTTGTCCTGAGTTCTAACGAGGCTCATCGCTGGTATATAGAGAAAGGTTATGAGCAATATGCCACTTTGATACAGACACCTGGCAAGACTACGGTCATTCCAACAAATAATACCGATGAAACCGTTCATTTCTGCATTATTGCAGCAACGAAAGACGAACGTGAAGCAGCTTGTCACATCTTTGTAAAACCCTCACAATTGCCACCTCCCGCCTTTACTCGTTTACCCAAAATCAAACAAGAAGGGCAACAACTCTATCTGGATTATACACTTCAACTGGATGGACGTCGCGACGAATCGCGCATCACATGGTATAGAAATGGCATTCCCGTTGCCACTTCAAACGGCAAACCAGAGCGAACTTACCAGCTGACCGAAGCCGATCAAGGACAACACATCACAGCCATTATTGCTCCAAAGCATCAACGCAGCAACTATGGAGAAGAAGTCAGTACCAATAAAAAGGTAAAAACACGTATACAGCCGTTAACGTCTCTGTCCACCGACTTCCACGATTTACCTTGCCAGTGGCAGTCCCAAGTACTCCCCGGCTATTGGACGGTAGACGGATACAAGCCAAAAGACACTGAAGAGTTTCCTTGGTCATTTGATAACAACAAACCCATGTGGGAATACGGAAAGGGTTTCAATGGAGCCGTTGGAATGGGGCTTTTACAAGCTCAGCGCGGAGCCAGGCTCATGTACACCCCCATAGCCCAAAAACATGGGAATATGTCATTGGTGCTGAAAGTAGATCCCACCAAGACGGCAGGACAGGGTTTCGGATCAGCCACAGGTCAGTATATGGATGTCTGCCTGAAGTTCGACACCAAGACGCTAACGGGTTACGGTTTACGTATCATCCGCACTACAAAATATGCTAAAGCCGTAGACTTCCAGTTGGTACTCTACGACCACGGCAAGACCACGCCTATCTCTGAGTCTGTTTCGTCTACTTGCTATCGTACAAATTGCACTATTTCCATCGATTTTACCGGGAATTTGCTTTCTGCCCACGTTGAGACAGAAACGCCTCAGCCTGCCGACTCATCGCTGGCAAAAGTGGTCGACCTAAAAGCCAAAGTAGAACCCAATGACTTTGGAGGCATCCATATCCAACATACAGGTTCATGTGGTGAAAGTACAACAATGCTCCACCAACTACAGGTAGAATGGAAGTAACATAAACATGGCATCTCTCTTCTCTATCCTATACGATAGGCAGAGAGATACCATTTATCTTCTGATACACATCAAGGGCATATACATCTGTCATGCCTGAGATATAGTCAATGACAGCCATCAGCCGTGACTCCAAGTCCTCTGCATCAATATCATATTGTGATGACACACGTCCGATGAGTTGTTGCGAATAGTAACGCTGCGGATTCATCACAGCCTCTGTCATCTTCTCCATCAGCGTAGCCATAATCTGATAACCGGACAGTTCCACATCCAGTACAGGACGACTTCTGTAGATTTTTTCCACTGACAGGCTGGCACACCGTCTATAGGCTTCACGTTGCAAGGTATTGATATGGTCAATGAGTCCACCTTCAAACTCACCAGCCAGAATTTCCTCTTCATGTGCTACAAAAGCATTGACACATTCGTTTTCCAACTTACCGATCACACAGGCACGCAAATACACAATCTGCTCGTTTTCATCGGTCAGTTGCTCATCTCTGATACGCTTCAAGATGTGCTCTTGTGTAGGCTCATCAAAGAAGTCGAGGAACAGCCGCGACACCGTCTCAAATGTCAGGATTTTCAGCTTATGGGCATCCTCCAGGTCCATAATTTCGTAGCAAATGTCATCTGCTGCCTCTACGAGATAGACCAGTGGATGTCGGGCATAACGCAAGGGAGAACCTGACGTGGATTTGCAAATAATACCCATTTCATCGGCAAGTCTCTGGAAAGTTTCCTGTTCACTGACAAAGAACCCGAACTTGCCCTTCTTGCTGGGTGCCAATGACGAGAAGGGATACTTAACGATGCTGGCAATAGTGGAATAAGTCATCACGAAACCGCCTGGCCGACGGCCCTTGAACTGATGGGTGAGCAGCCGGAAGGCGTTGGCATTACCTTCAAAGTGAGTGATGTCTCCCCAAAACTCAGGGCTGACCTTCTCTTGCAGTGGCCGTCCGTTGCCCTCGGTGAAAAAGGTTTGGATGGCCTTCTCGCCAGAGTGCCCGAAAGGTGGATTGCCCAAGTCGTGCGCCAGACAGGCCGTAGCCACAATCTGGCCTATTTCTTCAAATAAGGTACCTTTCAGTTCGGGGCGTTTCTCCTTGATGATACGTGCAGACACATCATTACCCAGCGACATACCCACGCTGGCTACCTCAAGCGAGTGCGTCAGCCGGTTGTGTACGAATACACTGCCCGGCAGGGGGAACACCTGTGTCTTGTTCTGCAAGCGTCGGAAAGGGGCCGAGAAAATCAGTCGGTCATAGTCACGCTTAAACTCGGTACGGTCGTCATGCCGTTCCACATGGCGGTGCTCCTGCCCCAGCCTTTTGTTCGATATCAGTCTTTGCCATTCCATCATAACGCGTGCAAAGGTACAAATTTAATTTCTTTTTCGTATCTTTGCCACCGATTATTTAGAAAAAAGTTCTGGAAAGATTTGGATGTTTCATAGAATTGGAGTACTTTTGCATTTTAAGTAAACAATACGAATATGAAACAAAAATATGCCATCATTGTGCTTTTTGCACTGATTATTGCTGCGAGTCTTACAAGCCTTGACTGTTATCGGTCTACGTGTCAAATGGTCAGTGAAGATATGAACCAGGCTTTAGCCATTACCATGCAAGAACAACAGAGTAATGTCATCAGCCAAGATACAATCCGCACCTTCAACAGTCATCTCCAGATAGCTGCACTTCGTGGACGAGCCACAATAGTCGTTGATACACGCAGCAGACAGTTTATGGCTTACGCCCATTGCTCCGAGGCTACAATCTTCAGCTTGTCAGACCAACGGCCTGCTGCGCTGCTATGGATGTTGACCGGATTTTGGGCAATGTTCACATGGTATCGCAGACAACAAATGACAACCCGCGGTCAGTTGATTTCGCCCATTTCATCGGCCCATCACTATGGCGGCATTACTTACTTGGAAAAAGAAGGACTATTCTATGCAGCTGATGGCAAACAAGTACCACTCACTCCTATGCAACATCAATTAATGCAGATGTTCTTTCAGTCTCCTCGCCACACACTGGCAAAAGCTGAAATATGTGAGGCTCTTTGGCCAAAGAAACCCGATGCTAGCGAAACGCTCTATACGCTTATCCGCAGACTGAAACCAGTCATAGAGCAGCACTCTCATCTCAAAATAGAATCTGACCGCAGTAAGTCTTACAGGCTGGAAATCAATGAGATAGAAAACTAATACGTAGCCTGACACAAAATGTCAGAGATTGCGTGCCACACTCTGACACAAAATGTCAGAGAAATGTCAGATAGTTTTTTCGTCCTAAAAAAGTATTGTTGCTATCTTTGCCGGAAAATTCGTGCAAAGTATATGCGACAAACAGTATTCAATCGACTAAACACCTGTATGGCGTGGCTGATGTTTGCCATTGCCGCTATGGTGTATGGGCTGACCATAGAGCCCACAGCCAGCCTATGGGACTGCCCTGAATTCATTGCGTGTGGTTACAAATTAGAGATTGGTCACCCGCCTGGTGCACCTGTCTTTATGTTAATGGCTAACCTCTTTTCCCATTTGGCAAGCAATCCGTCACAAGTGGCCCAAATGGTCAACCTACTGTCAGCACTGCTAAGTGCCGGCTGCATCTTGTTTCTCTTTCTCACCATTACATATCTTGCCAAGTGCCTCATCTGTCCAGCAAGTGATCACCTCACCACAGCATCCGTCATCAGCATTGAGGCCTGCGGCGTGGTGGGAGCATTGGCTTATACCTTCAGCGATACGTTCTGGTTTTCTGCGGTAGAGGCAGAAGTCTATGCTTTCTCCAGTTTCTTGACAGCCCTTATGTTCTGGTTGATATTGAAATGGGAAGCAGAGGCAGACGACCCTCACAGTGACCGATGGATTCTTTTAATTGCTTACATCACCGGATTGTCCATCGGTGTTCATCTGCTCTGCCTTCTCTGCCTGCCCGCCATGTCGTTTGTCATCTATTTCCATAAGACAAAACAGGTCACCAAAAGCGGTGTGCTGAAGACCTTTGCAACTGGTGCCTTGTTGGTCGGCGTCATCCTCTATGGCATTATTCCTGGCATCGTGACCATCGGCGGATGGGCAGAACTGCTGTTTACCAACGTATTGGGCTGCCCCTACAATACAGGTCTGATTTGCTACATCATCCTGCTCATCGGGGCGCTTGTCCTATGTTATAATAAAGTGCAAAAGAGAGCCTATAAGCTCTCACTGCTCTGTCTGCTTATGCTGTTAGTTGGCTACAGCAGCTATGGCGTCATCTTCGTCCGTGCCAATGCCAATCCGCCGATGTGTGAAAACTCGCCTGGCAATATCTTCTCGTTAGGCAGTTACCTGAACCGCGAACAATACGGCAAAACGCCACTGTTTTATGGTCCTGCCTATTGTAGTGAAGTAGACTACGAGTCCAAAGAAGACTATCTCGTAGCCAAGCAGGAAGAAGGAAAAGCCATCTATCGGCCCGCAGTAGACTCGCCCCGCCAGCACTATGACCTGATACGCCACGACTTTGACTACATTTACAAGGAAAACATGTTCTTCCCCCGTATGCACTCCCAACGCCATGCCAAGGCCTATGAGGACTGGATGGGAGGTGTCGAGAAGAAGGACAATCTGCCTACAACGGCCGAGAACCTGCGCTTTTTCATCAGCTATCAGATGAACTTCATGTATTGGCGCTACTTCCTATGGAACTTCGTAGGTCGGCAAAACAACATCCAGGGCCACGGTGAAGTAGAGCATGGCAATTGGATAACAGGCATCAGCATGATAGACGACTGGCTACTGGGTTGCGATACTTCAAAACTTCCTTCGGACTTGGCTCAGAACAAAGGGCGCAATACATTCTATGCGTTGCCATTACTGTTAGGTTTGGCAGGCATCTTCTGGCAGTGGCGTCGAGGATATCGGGGTAGGCAGCAGTTGCTGATAGTCACCCTGTTGTTTGTGATGACAGGCCTTGCCATCGTTGTCTATCTAAACCAGACACCCCTTCAGCCGCGTGAGCGCGACTATGCTTATGCCGGTTCCTTCTATGCCTTTGCCGTTTGGATAGGATTAGGAGTAGGAGCAGTCACTGGGATTATGCAAAAAATGTACAAACAAAGACGTGTGGCAGCATCTGCGTGTGCTGCTCTATGTTGTCTGTTCGTCCCCCTGCAAATGGTAAGTCAGACTTGGGATGACCACGACCGTTCGGACCGATACACCTGTCGTGACTTTGGTGCCAACTACTTGGAGAGTATGCAGCGCGAGGGCTATCCCATTATCCTGACCAACGGCGATAATGACACCTTCCCTCTTTGGTATAACCATGAGGTAGAGGGAGTGCGCACCGATACCCGCTGCTGCAACATGGAATACCTGCAGACAGATTGGTATATCGACCAGATGAAACGACCGGCCTACCATTCTCCGGCACTCCCCATCAGTTGGCGACATGAGGACTATCTGGAAGGCAGGAGAGAGTATATTCCTATTCGCCCGGAACTGAGAACCGAAATAGAAAGCATGATGACGCAGCAGCCGGAAGAAGCGAAAAAACTGCTTGGCGACCAGCCTTTTGAATTGAAAAACATCATCCAGCGATGGGTGCTTAACGACGAGGCTGAAATGCAATGTATTCCGTCAGACAGCGTTACCGTCACAAGTGGCGAAGTCACAATGACGATTTCGTTAAAAGGCAAACGAGCTGTCTCTAAGAACGAGATGATGGTGCTCGAAATGTTGTCACACGCAGATTGGAACCGGCCAGTGTACATTTCTATCAACTCTGGTTCAGACAACTTGTCGTTCCTTCGCGACCATTTGGTGCTCGAAGGTCTGGCCTATCGCGTCTCTCCAACCGCGACGGGCAGGCAAGTTGACACGGAACGTCTGTATGACAACGTGATGCACCACTTCCGTTTCGGCAATCTCTCTCAACCAGGTATCTACGTCGATGAAGACATGAAGCGCTTGGCTGATACCCACCAGCTAGTGATGGGTGTCCTCATTGATTCATTGTTACAACAAGGAGACACCAGGCGAGCAACCGAAGTATGCCGGAAATGGCAACAAGAAATGCCCGAGACGAATATTCCCTATACGGATGCCGCCCTAATGATGGCTCGTTGTTACTATCTGACGGGACAGGACGTAGAAGGCGACAAGATTGTCTGTCATCTGCTTCGTCGTTCTGACGAATGGCTATCGTGGATAGAGACAATTGAGCCGTCTCGCCGTGCAGGCTCTTTATACTCCCAGTACTCCTGGCTCCAGACCATGCAGCAGACACTCGCCCTGTCGACACAATTTGAACGAAATGAAATCTATCAACAATACTTCAAACCATATGAACACCACATCGCGCAATACCCCCAAGATTAACTGCCGTCCTATTACTCGTCAACGTATCGTCCTGTTAGCGGGCTTATTGATAGTCACCGGCTATGCGCTAATGACTGGTCCAGACAGCACCGGACAAACTTTCTGTCTCGACCTGTTCTCAGCCCGTCGGATAGTCCTTGCACCCATCATGTGTCTCTGCGGCTACCTGCTGGTCATCGTTGGAATCCTCCGTAAGACTTGATAGACGAAGAAATAGAAGCCATTTATTATTCAATACTTGGCTTCTATTGTGTAATACTTGGCTTCTATTGTCTACTGCACTGCTTAAAAAACACAGATAACACATTTGACAGTAAAAATCGTAAACTTTACGCGTACCGCGTATGTACTTAATAATACACGCAGGTATGCCTGCGGTACGCGAGAAGTCTTTAGAAAAATCTGTTAAATGTGTTATCTGTAACCATGATAGTGTCCTCTGACGGTGCAAAGATACAAAATTTTTGATGACTATCCAAGACTTTGAATCATAAACTTACTGAAAAAGTTACTTTATTCTTCGGTTTTGTTTGGTTGTTTCAGAAGAAATAACTACCTTTGCACATTATTAATAAGAAACGTTTCGAAAAGATGATTAAAATCAAGGTTGTAAACCGTGGGCACCAACAGTTGCCTGCATACGCCACGCCCCAGAGCGCCGGTATGGACTTGCGGGCCAATCTGGACGAGCCTGTGACACTGCGTCCACTGGAGCGCAGGCTGATTCCGACAGGTCTGCACATTGCGCTGCCTGAGGGCTACGAGGCACAGGTAAGACCGCGTAGCGGACTGGCTCTGAAGCATGGGCTGACGGTATTGAACAGTCCAGGTACCATCGATGCTGACTATCGCGGTGAGATTGGGGTGGTGCTGATTAACCTGTCACAGCAGGACTTCGTGGTGAACGACGGTGAGCGTATTGCACAGATGGTGATAGCTCGTCATGAGCAGGGTGACTTCGATGTTGTCGAGGAACTGGATGCCACCGAGCGCGGTGAGGGTGGCTATGGGCACACAGGAGTGAAGTGAGAAAGCTAAAATACATATTGCTGACAGCAGTAATCATGTGCTGCGTCCCCTGTCTTTCGCAGGACAAGGGGCAGCGTTATGATGCTTTCTTCCTGGAGGCTATCTGCCAGCGCGAAAAGGGCAACAGTGATGCTGCCTTCGACCTGCTGAGCCATTGTATAGAGATAGACTCTACCCGGTCGGAAGCGTGGTACTACCTGGCGCAGTACTATGCTGCACTGAAGAACAAGGCCAAGTCGCTGGCCTATGCCCAACATGCTGTAGAGCTGGAGCCCGGCAACACCACCTATCTGGAGACACTGGCACAAGCCTATATCAACCAACGCGACTTCAAACTGGCAGCTGAAACACTGGAACAACTCTACGACAAGATGCATGACCGAGATGATGTTTTAGGCATGTTGGTACAACTCTACGAGCAGCAGCAGGACTATGACAATGCTATCCGCACGTTGTCGAGGCTGGAGACGCTGGAGGGCAAGAGCGAACGGCTGTCGTTCGCCAAGAGTCAGCTATACACGGAGAAAGGTGACAAACAGGCTGCCATCAGCGAGATGAAACAGCTGGCCGACCAATATCCCAACGACTACAACTACCGTTGCATGTATGCCAATACGCTCTACCGCAACGGCCAACAGCAAAAAGCCGTCACCCTGTATGACAGCATCTTGAAGGAGGAACCCGACAACCGCATGGCACAGTTGGCCATGCTGGCCTACTATCACGACCAGCAAGATACACTTCGTCAGGAACAGATGACAGACCGCATCCTGCTGAACAAGCAGACAACCCTGCAAGACCGTGTAGCGCTGATGCGACAGGTCATCAGCGAGAGTGAGCAACAGGGCGGTGACTCTACGCGCGTGCTGAGACTGTTCCACCGAATGATCAGTCAACCTGAAGCCGAGGCAGACATGGCCATCTTTTGTGCTACCTACATGAACCTGAAGAAGATGCCTGAAGACAGCATACGCCCTGTGCTGGAACGGGCGCTTGAAATAGCTCCCGACAATGCTGCGGCCCGACTGCAACTGGTCAGCTACGCGTGGCGTGCGGAAGACAAAGACCGCGTGATAGCCCTTTGCCGTGATGCCCGTCAGTATAATCCTGACGAGATGGCTTTCTACTACTATCAAGGCATTGCGTACTACCAAAAGGAACAGTTGGACGATGCCCTGAATGCATTCCAGAATGGCATCAGCGTCATCAACGACCAGAGCGACCCCGACATTGTCTCTGACTTCTATGCCGTCATGGGCGACATCATGCACCAGAAGGGTCGTGAGCAGGAGGCCTTTGCTGCCTACGACTCGTGTCTGCAGTGGAAGGACGATAACATCGGCTGCCTGAACAACTACGCCTACTACCTGAGTGAGAAGGGGCTGAACCTGGACAAGGCAGAGCAGATGTCGTACCGCACTATCAAGGCCGAACCTAAGAATGCCACCTATCTGGATACCTATGCTTGGATTCTCTTCATGCAGAAGCGATACAACGAGGCCCGCATCTATATAGACCAGACCCTGCAGTGTGACTCGGACTCATCGTCGGTGCTGCTGGAACATGCCGGCGACATCTATTATCAGGTGGGCGAGAAGGAGAAAGCTGTAAACCTGTGGCAACAGGCACTGGACCGGTCGTCAGAGAAGTCGGAAATCAAGGGCGACCGCAAACAAATACTCATCCGAAAGATAAAACTCAAAAAATACCTAAAAGAATGAAAGCATCAAGTATTACGAAGATTGCCGCTATGGCAATGTTGCTGGCTGTGGCCGCCGCGTGCGGCACCCATCGCAAGGCTGTGAAGGAGACTCCGACAGCAGTGGTCAATGCAGATACGTTGAAGAAGCAGGCATTCCTGCAGCAGGTGACTGACAACGCACAGCACGCCCGTTTCATCACCTCCAAGATAAAATTCAGCGTTGAGGTTGGTGCCCGACAGATGACGCTCACCGGCAACCTGAAGATGAAGCGCGACGACGTTATCCGCCTGCAGCTGATGGCCTTCGGTTTCGTAGAGGCCGGACGTCTGGAGTTCACCAAGGAGTATGTGCTGATTATGGACCGCATCAACAAGCTCTATCTGAAGGTGCCCTATGCACAGGTTGACTTCCTGCGCAACAGCCACATTGACTTCTTCGTACTACAGTCGCTGTTCTGGAACGAGCTGTTCCAGCCTGGCAAGATGAAGGTGACCGACGAGTCGCTGAAGTCATACAAGACTGAAGTAGGCAACGATGACACCATCATTGCCATGGAAGACGGCAAACTGTCATACCGCTGGCTGGCAGAAAATGGCACCGCCCGCGTGAAGATGGCCAACATCATGTATAGTGACAAGTTCCGCGGCAACTACCAGCTGAACTGGGACTATGAGGACTTCCAGATCAGCAGCCGCAAATACTTCCCCATGGGCCACAAGATCAGCTTTACCACTCCCGAGAAGGAAATCAAGCTGGGCATGATCTTCAACTACCTGGGTAATGACGAGAACTGGGAGACACGTACGGAAGTGTCAAGCAAATACCGTCAGGTCACCATTGACGAGATTCTGCACCGATTCATGTCACTCTAATACACTTAAATGAAGCGACTAGGTATTATCCTGTTGTTACTGGCCTTCACCCTGGCTCCCCATGCACAACAAAAACGTGCCAAGAAGTCGGCGGTAAAGAAAACTGCGGTGACTTCCAAAAGCAAGACTGGCAAGAAAGCGGCTAAACAACCCTCGGTGCAGACACTGCAGAACCAGCGACAGCAGATACAGAAACGAATCAAGGAGCAAGAGCAACGACTGCGCAACAATGAGCGGGACGTCAAGAGACGGCTGCAAAACTTGATGGTCATCAATACGGAGATAGAGGGCAAACGACGTACCATAGACACAATCAAACATGACATCTCCAACCTTGACATCGAGATTGAAATGCTGGGCACACAACTCGAACAACTGCAGGAACAACTCAACGAGTGCAAGAAGAACTACGTCAAGTCCATGCGTTATATGCATCGCAACCGTTCCACCCAGAGCCAACTGATGTTCATCTTCAGTGCCGACAACCTGACGCAGATGTACCGCCGGTTGCGCTTCATGCGCGAATATGCTGCCTATCAGCGTACCCAAGGTGATGCCGTCAAGGCCAAGGAAGAAGAGGTGAATCTGAAGTTCCAGGCTCTGAGCGTGGCACAAGAGAAGAAGCGGAACCTGCTGAGCAAAGGCGAACAGGAACGTCGCTCGCTGGAGGGTAAGCAGACCGAACAACAGAACGTAGTCAATACGCTGCAAAAGGAGCAGAAAACCATCCAGAACATTATTGCACAGCAAAAGAAGAAAGACGCTGCTCTCAATGCCCAGATTGACCGTCTGATTGCTGAGGAGGTTGCCCGCCAGAAAGCCCGTGCCGCTGCAGAAGCCAAGCGCCGGGCAGAAGCCGAAGCCGCCAAAAAACGTGCTGCCGAGCTGGCCCGCAAGAAAGCCGAGGCAGAACGTATAGCACGCGAGAACGCACGACGCATTGCTGAGGCTAAGGCCCGCGAGGAAGAAGCGAAGAAAAAGGCACTGGAAGCCAAGAACAAGAGAGAACGTGAAGAGGCAGAGCGCAGGGCCCGCGAGGCAGAGCAAAAACGACTGGCCGAAGAGCGTCGTGCTGAGGCAGAGAACCGCGAACGTGCCAAGGAGGTGGCTACCGCCCGCAAGGAGGCTGACGAAGCCCTAAGAGTTCCGACGGAGGACATGCGCATCAGCGGCAATTTCGAGGGTAACCGCGGCCGTCTGCCCATTCCTATCACTGGTCCCTACCGGATTGTCAGCCATTTCGGACAATACAACGTAGAAGGTCTGCGTAATGTGACGCTCGACAATAAGGGTATCAACATCCGTGGTGAGGCTGGTGCTCAGGCACGTAGCATCTTCGACGGAGAAGTCAGTGCCGTGTTCAGCTTTGGAGGAACCATGGTTGTGATGGTGCGTCACGGAAGTTATATCTCCGTCTACTGCAATCTGGCCAGCGTGAATGTGCACCGCGGGCAGAAAGTCAGCATACGACAATCCTTAGGACGCGTCGGACAAGACAACATCCTACAGTTTCAGCTACGGCGTGAAACTGCCAAGCTGAATCCGGAGAGCTGGTTAGGCAGATAAAAGCCGGAGGTAAGTCTGGATGGCGTGTTCTATCTCGCTCAGACAGATAAACTCGTCTGCAGTATGGCTGCGACTCGACTCCCCGGGACCCAGTTTCAGAGAAAGGAAAGGCATCAGCGCCTGATCGCTGAGTGTTGGTGAACCGTAGGGCGTCATCCCCATCGCCACACAACGCTGGACCAAAGGATGTTCCATAGGAATATGAGAAGAAGACAACCGGAAGGAGCGAGCCTTGAGCTCGCTCTTCTTCATGTGTTTCTGCAGGAAGGCAAACAGATATTCGTTCTGATAGTATTCGTTGGTGCGCACATCAATCACAAAGTGGCACTCGTCGGGAATCACATTGTGCTGCGTACCGCTGTTCAGGACAGTAACTGTCATCTTGGTAGGACCTAACAGCGGACTCTCCTTCTTAAAACGGTAGTCGCGTAACCATACCAAGTCGTCCAATGCCTCATAGATGGCATTAACCCCTTCGTTGCGGGCAGCATGACCACTCTTGCCATAGGCTGTACCGTCTATCACCATGAGTCCTTTCTCGGCAATGGCAGGCTGCATACCGGTAGGCTCACCCACAATGGCGACATCTATCTTCGGCAGTTCAGGCAACGCCAGACGGAAGCCACCTTCACCGCTGACCTCTTCTTCACAAGATGCCAGATACACTAAGTTATAGGCGATGTCCTGTCCCCGTAAGATGCGGTACACCTGTAGCAGACTGACCAAGCCTCCACCACAGTCGTTAGCCCCTAAGCCGTAGAGGCGGTCGCCCTCGATGGTCGGTGTGAAGGGGTCGCGTGTCCAGGTGCTGACAGGTTTTACCGTATCAATATGGGCACAAAGAAGCAAAGTTGGTTTCTGAGAATCGAGTTCTTCGTGTATCAAGATATTATTGCCGATACGTCTGGCCGGCAATCCCCATTCCCTTACCTGCTGCTCAAAGATGTCGGCAGCAGCCGTTTCGTCACGACTGACCGACGGAGTGCTGATAAGCCGTTTCAACAGCTCTACAGCGTCATTTGTATATTGCATTGTGTCCATAATCGTTGCAAAGATACAAAAAACTCTTAATTATTAACTCTTTATTCTTAATTATTTTGTACCTTTGCACCTAATTAATAATATACGAGGCTTATGCAGACCAATTGTCACATGTCTGTGCTATTGCACGAACAAGCAAAAAAATATGGTGATCGTGAAATGCTGATTTATCAGGATTTCAGTGGGAAGGAATGGAAGTCACTCTCCTGGAACGAGGTGTCTTCCACTGTCATGCAGGTGTCAAACGCGCTGTTGAATCTGGGCGTAAAGGTACAGGAAAACATCGGTATATTTGCCCAGAACTGCGTACAGTATCTTCAGTGTGACTTCGGAGCCTGGGGCATCAGAGCCGTCACAATTCCGTTCTATGCCACCAGTTCAGAGCAACAAATCCAGTTCATGGTCAACGATGCCAAAATCCGCTTTTTGTTCGTGGGAGAACAGGAGCAGTATGACAAGGCTCGCCGTATCGTCTCTCTTTGTCCGACATTGGAACGTATCATCGTCTTCGACCCTCTGGTACGTATTTCCACCCATGACCCCAATGCGCTTTATTTCAGTGATTTCCTGAAATTGGGAGAAAATCTGCCAAGGCAGACAGAAGTAGAAAAGCTACAACAGGAGGCTTCCTTTGACGATATTGCCAACATCCTCTATACCAGTGGTACCACTGGCGACTCCAAAGGTGTCATCCTGACCCACGGGCAGTTCCATGCGGCTTTCGAGGCTAACGGCAAATGTGTGCCCGTCACGGAGAAGGATCGCGTGATGAACTTCCTGCCCTACACACATATCTTTGAGCGCGGATGGGCCATCCTCAGCTTGACAGTAGGTGCCACCATGATTGTCAACACCTATCCGCTACAGGTGCAACAGTCCATGCGCGAAACCCATCCAACCTGTATGTCGGCAGTACCTCGTTTCTGGGAAAAGGTCTACATGGGTGTGATGGACAAGATAGACCATGCCAATCCTGTAGAACGGAAACTTTTCAAACACGCCCTCAACGTAGGACGCAAACACAATATTGAGTATTTGAGTCTGGGCAAGAAGCCTCCTATGGCCCTGCGTCTGGAGTACGAGATGCTGAACCGCACTGTCTTCTCTCTGGTCCGCAAGGAGCTGGGCCTCGAGAATGCCCACTTCTTCCCCACAGCAGGAGCTGCCGTCAGTGCACATGTAGAGGAATTTGTCCATTCCATCGGACTCAACATGATAGTCGGCTACGGGCTGACCGAGTCGTTGGCTACCGTTTCCTGCGACCATTTGGGCAAGCCCTATACGGTAGGTAGCGTTGGACAGCCGATTGACAGTATCGACATCAAGATTAGCGAGGAAGGTGAAATCCTGCTGAAGGGTCCCACCATTACCATCGGCTATTACAACCGCGAAGACCTGACCAAGCAGTCGTTCACCGCAGACGGCTACTTCAGAACTGGTGACGCAGGCTACATGAAAGATGGTGAACTTTTCCTTACAGAGCGCATCAAGGATTTGTTCAAGACTTCGAACGGCAAGTATATTGCCCCACAGATGATAGAGTCCAAACTGCTGGTTGACAAGTTCATTGACCAGATAGCCATCATTGCCGACCAGCGCAAGTTCGTATCGGCCCTCATCATTCCCGTCTATACGTTGCTGGAAGAATACGCTCGTGAGCACCATATTTCCTTCAATAGCCGTGAGGAACTTTGTGCTCATCCGCAAATCATCGACATGATGAAAGAGCGTATTGATACCTTGCAGCAACAGCTTGCCCACTATGAGCAGGTGAAACGCTTCACCCTGCTGCCCCACCATCTCTCCATGGAGAAAGGTGAGCTCACCAATACGCTGAAGATTCGCCGTCGGGTCCTCAACGAGAACTACAAGGCTGAAATAGAAAAGATGTACCAAGAATCATGATCACGAGTGACCAACTGAAAGACGTCTTGGATAGAGCAGACAAGTTGAAGCACTATCTGAAGATTGACGAGAAAAAGATAGAATACGAGGAGGAAGACCTCCGCACACAGGCTCCAGACTTCTGGGAAGACCAGAAGCGTGCCGAAGAACAGATGAAGAAAGTCAAGTCCATCAAGAAATGGCTTGACGGGTTTCAGGATGTCCGCACCGCAGCCGACGAACTCCAGCTGGCCTTCGACTTCTACAAAGAGGAGATGGTCACCGAGGCTGAGGTAGACGAGAACTACCAGAGGGCTATCAAGGCCATCGAGGAACTGGAACTGAAGAATATGCTGCGCCAGAAGGAAGACCCCATGGATGCCGTGCTCAAAATCAATTCCGGTGCAGGTGGCACAGAGAGTCAGGACTGGGCTTCCATGCTGATGCGTATGTACCAGCGCTGGGCCGAAGCCCACGGCTATAAAGTCAGTATCTCCAACCTGCAGGACGGCGACGAAGCCGGCATCAAGAGTGTCACCATGCAGATTGAGGGTGGTGAATACGCTTATGGCTATCTGAAATCAGAGAATGGCGTCCACCGACTGGTACGTGTTTCACCCTTCAATGCCCAAGGCAAACGTATGACCAGCTTCGCCTCCGTATTCGTCTCTCCGTTGGTTGACGATACCATTGAGGTGTATGTTGACCCTGCCAAGTTGTCGTGGGACACCTTCCGATCCAGTGGTGCCGGAGGTCAGAATGTCAACAAGGTGGAATCAGGCGTCCGCCTGCGCTACTGGTATACCGACCCTGATACGGGCGAGGAGGAGGAAATCCTCATCGAGAATACCGAGACGCGCGACCAGCCTAAAAACAAAGAACGTGCCATGGCCCTGCTGCGCTCACAACTCTACGACCGAGCCATGCAGAAACGTCTGGAGGCCCAGGCCAAGATTGAAGCCGGCAAGAAGAAGATAGAGTGGGGCAGTCAGATACGTTCCTACGTCTTCGATGACCGCCGTGTCAAGGACCATCGTACCAACTACCAGACCTCAGACGTAGATGGTGTCATGGATGGGAAAATCGACGATTTCATCAAGGCTTACCTCATGGAATTTCCTGTCACAGACGAAGATTAAAATGAACTATAAACATTAAATATTATGAGCAAGAAAAACAATGCAAAGCGTGAGGCCTACGCTAAGAAACAGGAAGAACAAGGCAAGAAAGTAGTATCATGGATTTTTGGCGGACTGATAGTCCTTGCCATCATCTATCTCATCTGGACCATTACCATGATGTCGTAATGGCACTGGAGATTGAACGCAAATTCCTCGTGCTTGACGATTCGTACAAGCACGAGGCTTTCTCTTCCAGCCATATTCGTCAGGGATATATCTGTAGCGAACGTGGACGGACTGTTCGTATCCGCATCAGAGACGAAAGAGCCTATATCACCATCAAGGGACCTTCGCTGGACGGTGGACTCTCACGTTATGAGTTTGAACAGGAGATTCCCTTTGCCGATGCCGAGCAGTTGTTGCTGCTCTGCGAACCCATCATCATTGACAAGACCCGCTGGTTGGTCAAGAGCGGTGAGCATACCTTTGAAGTCGATGAGTTCCACGGAGAGAACGAAGGCTTAGTCATGGCAGAAGTAGAACTGAACGATGCTCAAGAGACGCCAAAAATCCCCCATTTCATCGGGCAGGAAGTCACCGGTGACCGCCGCTACTACAACTCCCAACTTCGCCGCAATCCGTATCAATCGTGGAAAGATCAGCAGTGAGATAGTAACTCACATTCTTCTTTTGAACCACAACTGATACATCAGCAGGCCTGCCAGCGCACCAAGGGTGACACCTGTAGCATTGGCGGCAAAGTCCAGCCAGTCACCATTGCGGTGGCCGAAGGTACAATATTCCTGTAGCAGTTCCAACAGGCCACTCATGAGAACCGGGCTGAGCCATGCATAAAAAAAGAGTTTTTCCCCGTCAAGTACATGGTGTTTACGCAGATATTCCCACCAGATGACACTGCAAGTGCCGCCATACATGACCAAATGGGTCCACTTGTCTATCAACTCCACATGGTCAAAGGGAGTCTCAGGGAAAATCGGTGTCAGTGACAGCACCCATATCAGCACAATACATACAATAGAGAAAGGGTATCTTTTAACAAAATGAGCACTGTTTACCATATTAAATAGCAATTTTCCTGCAAAAATAAGAAATAATTATCATTTTGAATCATGAATTGTGAATTATTTTGTATTTTTGCAGACAGTTATGAAAAAATATGAGATGGCAAAGTTAGAAAGAGCAAATTTCAGCAGTCGCTTAGGTGTAATACTCGCAACTGCAGGTTCTGCCGTAGGACTGGGTAACGTATGGCGTTTTCCCTATATGACAGGTGAGAACGGTGGAGCCGTATTCATTATCATCTACATATTTTGTGTGCTACTATTAGGAATACCCTGCATGATCAGCGAATTTATCGTAGGTCGCAACGGTCGGTCCAACACGGCACGTGCCTTCTCAAAAATGGCTGGCGATAGACCATGGTCCATCATCGGCTACATGGGCGTTTTGACTGGATTCCTGATTACAGGCTACTATGCAGTAGTAGCTGGTTGGTGTATGCAATACATCTGGGCTTCGCTGATAGGAAAGATGCAAGGTACACCGGCCTACTTCCAAACTTATTTTGCCGAATTGTCCACCGACCCGGTGAAGCCAGTACTGTGGACAGCTATTATCTTGGGCATCACCTACTTGATTATAGAGCATGGGGTACGTGACGGCATTGAGAAAGCTTCCAAGTTCATGATGCCTACCCTCTTTATTCTCTTGTTAGTCATCGTGGGGGCATCATGTATGCTTCCCAATGCGGAAAAAGGCATTGAATTCCTGTTCAAACCTGATTTTACCAAAATAAACGGTGATGTCTTTTTAGCTGCATTAGGACAATCATTCTACTCGCTGAGTATAGCCATGGGATGTCTTTGTACCTATGCCAGCTACTTCTCAAAACATACCAATTTGACCAACTCTGCCATTCAGATTGGTGTCATTGATGCCTTGGTTGCCATTCTGGCTGGTCTGATGATTTTCCCGGCAGCCTTCTCGGTAGGTGTTAATCCAGACTCAGGCCCCTCATTGATTTTCATTACCCTGCCTAACGTGTTTGCCCAGGCATTCGCTTCATGGCCGATAGTTGGCTATGCCATCTCCCTGCTGTTTTTCGTCCTGCTGACACTGGCGGCACTGACATCGCTGATGTCGCTGCATGAGGTATCTACGGCTTTTCTCCACGAAGAGTTGGTTATTACCCGAAAGAAGGCAGCCCTGATTGTTACCATCACATCAACCGCCATTGGTACCCTATGTTCTCTTTCGTTAGGAGCTGTCGATGTAATGGTTTTCTTTGGCAAATCACTGTTTGACTGGTTTGACTTTATTACGGGCCAGATATTCCTGCCCATTGTAGGCTTCCTGACCTGTATCTTTATAGGCTGGTTTGTTCCTCACAAGATTGTTCGCGACGAGTTCACTAACTGGGGAACACTTCGCGGCCGTTTTTTCCACTTTTATCTTTTCCTGATAAAGTATATCTGTCCTTTGGCCATTTTGTTCATATTCCTGCACCAGTTTGGATTGCTAAAATAATTTATGAAAAATAACAGAGGCAATTTCGGAAGCAGATTAGGTATCGTACTGGCCACAGCCGGTTCTGCAGTAGGCTTGGGTAATGTATGGCGTTTCCCCTACATGACTGGCGAGAATGGTGGAGCAGCCTTTATCCTCATATATTTTGCTTGCATCATGATACTGGGCATCCCCGGTATGCTGAGCGAATTCATAGTCGGAAGACATGGTCAGGCGAATGCCGCTGCGTCATACGACAAACTATCGAATGGGCGACCTTGGAAGTTAGTCGGCTATCTGGGTATGCTTACTTCTACCATTATTCTTGGCTTTTATGCCGTGGTTGCAGGATGGTGCCTGCAGTATCTGTTTGCCTCTATTGCAGGACAGGTCAATGGCGATGCCGAGAATGTAAAAGAGTACTTTGTATTGTTCTCCAGTGATGCCTTGAAACCAGTGCTTTGGGGTGTCGGCTTTGTACTCATCACTCATGTCGTAGTCATCCGTGGAGTGCGCAGTGGAATAGAGCGTGCTTCCAAATTGCTGATGCCCATCTTGTTGCTGTTGCTGATTGTCATTGTTATTGCCTCCTGTCTTTTGCCAGGTGCTATGGCTGGCGTCAGATTCCTATTCATGCCCGACTTCTCCAAACTCGGTAGCAATGTCATATTAGAGGCTTTGGGACAGGCATTTTTCTCGCTTTCACTGGGAACAGCCTGCCTATGTACCTATGCCAGCTACTTCTCTAAGGAAACCAACCTCTTGCATTCGGCAGGTCAGATTGCACTGCTTGATACCCTTATAGCAATTCTTTCCGGACTCATGATTTTCCCTGCTGCCGCCTCGGTAGGCATCAATCCGGATAGCGGCCCCTCGCTCATCTTCATTACGCTGCCTAACGTCTTCCAGCAGGCCTTCAGCGCCATGCCTATAGTGGGGTACATCATCAGCATCATGTTTTATGCCCTGTTGGTGTTTGCGGCTCTGACCAGCACTATTTCCATGCATGAAATTGGAACAGCCTTCTTCTCTGAGGAATTCCATCTTCCACGTAAGAAAGCAGCATGGGTGCTGACCATTGTGGCTTCTGTCCTCTGCTCTTTCTGTGCCCTGTCTGTCGGGGCTTACGACATCAAACTGGCAGGCCTTTCACTGATGGATTTCTGCGACCAGCTGACAGCCAACTTCATGCTTCCGTTAGGCGGAATGTTGACCTGCCTGTTTGTTGGCTGGTACATCCCCAAACAGTTGGTTTTTGACGAATTCACCAATCAAGGCTCTCTCAGCAGCCGCTTTTTCGGAATCTACCTCTTTGTGGTACGTTTCGTTTGTCCTATCTGCATCGCATTGGTATTCCTTCATCAGTTAGGTGTAATATGAATCGTAACGACCGAAAAGTAGCCACCGCAGCCATCGCCGTGGGCGTGTTGGCATTAATAGGTCTATGGTTGACAGGTGACGATGCTGTTATACCCCAAAGTTCCCGCAGAACCGACTCCACTCATTTCACCAATAAGCCCCACTACTATTATGCCGTCCCTTCTACAAAGGCAGAACGCTTTCCCTTTGACCCCAATACTGCAGACTCTACCCAGTTGCTGCGGTTAGGACTACAGCCCTGGCAGGTTCGCAACATCTACAAATACCGTGCACGGGGTGGTATCTATCGCCAGAAGGAGGACTTTGCCCGACTCTACGGTCTTACCGTCAAACAATATCGCGAACTGGAACCATACATCCGCATTTCCAGCGACTATCTGCCAGCCTCAACATTGGTGGGTAATAGAACAAATAAGCAAGATAGAACCAATGGGGCCAATAAGACGTATGAACGGGATACCCTACGCTTCCCCATTAAAATCAAAGAAGGCGAACACATTGTTCTGAACACTGCCGACACGGCACAGCTGAAGAAGGTGCCTGGCATAGGTACTTATTATGCCAAGGAAATCCTGCGATACGGCAAGTGGCTTGGAGGCTATGTCCATGTGGATCAGCTGGATGAAATAGAAGGTTTCCCCCAAGAGGCCAAGAAGTACTTTGTCGTTCAGAATGCTTCTCCTAAGAAGCTGAATGTCAACCGTTTGTCGCTGTCCGAGTTGCGCCGCCATCCTTATATCAATTATTATCAGGCCAAAGCCATCACGGACTATCGCCGCCTGCACGGGCCTCTCAAAAGTCTTGATGACCTCAGCCTCTCTTCTGACTTTCCTCCCCAAGCCATAGAACGACTGAAACCTTACGTGGAGTTTTAGTGCCAAAAACGTTAAAAAAAAACAAGACGTCAGCAAATTCTTTCTTCTTCCTTCTTCTTTGTTCTCTAAAATTGTTAACTTTGTCACTTGATATGGACTATACGCTGAATTGTAACGGACGACTGCTGAGTCTGGAGAAACCACAGGTCATGGGCATTATGAACGTGACGCCCGACTCATTCTATGCCGACAGCCGGCAGCAGACAGAAGAAGAGATAGCCCACCGGACGGAAGAGATTCTTGCCCAAGGTGGCAGCATCATCGACATTGGTGCCTGTTCCACACGTCCTGGCAGCAAGCCCGTCAGTGAGGCTGAGGAGGCTGACCGACTTCGACATGCATTAGCCATTGTACGCCGTGAGGCTCCTCAAGCCGTCATCAGCATCGACACCTTCCGTCCACGAATGGCACGTATGGCAGTGGAGGAATTCGGAGCCGACATCATCAACGATGTCGAAGGAACCATAGACATGCAACGCATGGTGTCGCAATTGCGCGTACCATATATATATATGTCCAGCAAAGCCACCATGTATGACATCTTGCTCGATTGTGCCGAGACTACAGACCGCCTGCGCTCCTGGGGACAAAAAGACATTGTTCTTGACCCAGGCTTTGGCTTTGGCAAAACATTGGAACAAAACTACCAGGTCATGAACGAACTGGAGCGAATGCAGATGACCAGACTCCCCATATTGGTGGGCATCTCACGCAAATCCATGATTTACCGCCTGTTGAATCATCGACAGGAAGAGGCTCTTAACGGCACGACGGCCCTCAACACCATTGCCCTCCTGAAAGGTGCCAGCATCTTGCGAGTCCATGATGTCCGTGAGGCTGTTGAGTGTATCGAAATAGTGAATGCACTACATAAATAGTAAACCGTCAAATTGTACATAAAGGCTATGTTTTTTGAATTTGGAATCAAAGATATCGTCGACATTGTCCTGGTCGCATTGATGCTGTACTACATCTACCGGCTGATGAAGGAATCGCGCTCACTGAACGTATTCATGGGCATTATGGTGTTTGTAGTTTTGTGGCTGGTCGTTTCCCAGATTCTGGAGATGCGACTGTTAGGTTCTATCATGGACAAACTGGTATCTGTGGGAGTGATTGCACTCATCATCCTGTTTCAGGAAGACATACGCAAGTTCCTCTACAACCTTGGTGCCCACCAGCGTATACAAGCCCTGCGACGCCTCTTTTCCAATAACGACAAGAAACAGAACAGCGAGAAGCTGAAACAGGTCATCATACCATTGGTCATGTCATGCATGAGCATGAGCAAGAAGAAAGTCGGAGCACTCATTGTCATCCAGCGGGCAACCCCACTCGATGACATTGTGGCTACGGGTGAGCGCATTGATGCCACCGTCAGCCAGCGTCTGATAGAGAACCTCTTCTTTAAGAACTCGCCCCTACACGACGGTGCCATGGTCATTGCCGACCAGCGTATCAAGGCCGCAGGCTGCATTCTGCCCGTATCGCACGACTTGAACATCCCCAAGGAACTGGGCCTGCGCCATCGTGCTGCCCTGGGTATTACCCACGAGAGCGACTGCATCGCCATTGTGGTCTCTGAGGAAACAGGCAGCATCTCAGTAGCCATACGCAGCGAGTTCCAACTCAGGCTGTCGGCCGAAAAACTGGAAAGTATCCTGACTCAGGAAATGACTTAAAGTGAAAAGTAACGGATGAAGATGGAAGAAGTTAAAAGTTAAAAAATAACAAGGCGGAAGCAAATTCTTCACTCTTCACTCTTCACTCTTCACTTTATTTTGTACCTTTGCAGACAATGTATCTAAAAACTCATTAAACAAAAGAAACAAACTATGGATTTATTAAGTCAAATCGTAGCGCGTGCTAAGGCAAACAAGCAGCGTATCGTGCTCCCCGAAGCTGAAGAGGAGCGCACACTTTGTGCAGCTGACCGTGTGTTGGCTGAGGACATGGCAGACATCATTCTGATTGGTAACCCTGCCAAGGTAGCAGCTCTGGCAAAGGAGAAGGGGCTGACCCATATTGACAAGGCTACCCTGATTGACCCTGAGAACTATGAGAAGAGTGAGGAACTGGCTGAGAAGCTGGCCGAGATTCGCAAGAATAAGGGCATGACCATTGAGGAAGCCCGTAAACTGATAAAGAATCCGCTCTATCTGGGTTGCATGATTATCAAGACCGAAGGTGCTGACGGTCAGATTAGTGGTGCACTGTCAACTACCGGCGACACCCTGCGTCCTGCCCTGCAGATTATTAAGTGCTCTCCGGGCATCACCTGCGTCAGCGGTGGTCTGCTGCTCATCTCTAAGGAGAAGCAGTACGGTGAGGACGGTGTGCTTGTCGTTGGTGACGTTGCTGTAACCCCGATGCCCGACGCTGCCCAGCTGTCTCAGATTGCTGTCTGCACCGCTCAGACTGCCAAGTCTGTTGCAGGCTTTGCTGATCCCCGTGTGGCCATGCTGAGCTTCTCTACTAAGGGTTCTGCCAAGCATGAAGTTTGCGACAAGGTCATTGAGGCTACCCGTCTGGCCAAGGAGCTCGATCCCAGCCTGAAGATTGACGGTGAACTGCAGGCTGATGCCGCTTTGGTTCCCTCTGTGGGTGCCAAGAAGGCTCCCGGCTCAGACATTGCCGGTAAGGCTAACGTGCTCGTATTCCCCAACCTTGAGGTAGGCAACATTGGTTACAAGCTCGTCCAGCGTCTGGGTGATGCCATTGCCATCGGCCCCATCCTGCAGGGTATCGCACGTCCTGTCAACGACCTTTCCCGCGGTTGTTCTGTTGACGACATCTACTACATGGTAGCCATCACCGCCTGCCAGGCCATGGACGCCAAGAAATAATTGACAATAGATAATTGACAAGTATGAAGATATTAGTATTAAACTGTGGTTCGTCCTCCATCAAGTACGCACTGTACAACATGGACGACAAGAGTGTGATGACCAGTGGTGGTG